>CALKYG010000475.1 GCA_938003575.1 uncultured Alphaproteobacteria bacterium | reverse complement strand
AATTTTCTTGACCCGCAATTCATCAATCTGACCCGACCAAAGGCCCCAATTACTCGTTTCGACCGCAAAATCAGCAACGCTGACCCTAGTGTTCGCGATCCAAACCCGATCATCATACTCAATCCCGGTTAAATTTCCGGCCTCCCTGCAATGGAAGCTGGAGGACACACAGCCTCGCGCGTCCCCGCTGGACGCGAGACGCCGGAAACTCAACGCTACCGACTTAAGAGCCCGCCACCCCCTCGGTCAAGGAAAGCCTTCGCCCTCCAGTTGTCTATGCGGCGGTTTGTGGTAGGAAAGCCACGTTTGCGGACCCTGCCGCAATTCAAAATGGAACAGTTCCCCTGATGCGTAATGAAAATCTGCGTCCGATCAAATTGTTAACTACGGCGCTGGCGGCAGCCGCGCTTGTCGCCTGCGCTGGGGGCGGAAATGGCAGGGACGGGCGCGACGTCGCGCTGGTCGGGCCGGACGGCGTCACCACGGTCAACCGTTATTTGTGGTCGGCGTCGCTTGAAACGCTCGATTTTCTCCCCGTTTTCCGGGCCGATCCGGTTTCTGGGCTTATTCTGACTGACTGGTATTCAAGTCCCAACGCTCCGGACGAGCAGTTCAAGGTTTCCGTTTATATACTCGACACCGCTCTGCGCGCAGACGCCTTGCGCGTTTCCGTCTTCAAGCAGCTGAAAGATCCGGAATCGGGCGCTTGGACAGAAGCAGCCGTCAACCCCGCGACGGCTCGCGAGATCGAGAATGCAATCCTGACGCGAGCGCGCCAGCTGCGCCTTAATCAGATCGACGACTAGAACGAGCGCTCAATTCGTGAAAAGGACGGCGCTCGAACGCGCCGTTTTTTCTACGACGAGACCTCCATGGCCCGCTACAATCCGAAAGAAATCGAACCAAAATGGCAAAAGCGTTGGGAAGAGGCGCGCGCCTTTCTGACCAGCACTGACCGCTCGAGGCCGAAATACTACGTGCTCGAGATGTTCCCCTATCCGTCGGGTCGCATCCACCTTGGCCACGTCCGGAATTATTCGATGGGAGACGTCGTTGCTCGCTACAAGCGCGCGCGCGGCTTCAACGTTCTCCATCCCATGGGCTGGGACGCCTTCGGTCTGCCCGCTGAAAACGCCGCCATGCAGACCGGCGCGCATCCTGCGACCTGGACATACTCCAATATTGAACATATGCGCGCCGAACTGAAAGAGATCGGCCTCGCCATCGATTGGAGCCGCGAGTTCGCCACCTGCGACGTCCGGTATTACCGCTGGCAGCAAAAACTCTTCCTCGATTTTTGGCGGGCGGGGCTCGTTGAACGGCGAGAATCCTACGTCAATTGGGACCCCGTCGACATGACCGTCCTTGCGAATGAACAGGTCATTGACGGCAAGGGCTGGCGATCAGGCGCCGCTGTCGAGCGCAAAAAGCTCTCCCAATGGTTCCTGAAGATCACCGACAAAGCCGACGACCTCCTCGCGGCGCTCGACGACGGCCGCCTGATGGGCTGGCCGGACAATGTGCGCGTGATGCAAAGGAACTGGATTGGCAAGTCGAAAGGCTTGCGGATGAAGTTCCGTTTCGCTGCCGGGACGACGCCGCCCAACGGCTCGCGCGAAATTGAAATTTATACGACGCGGCCAGATACGTTGTTCGGCGCTTCTTTTGTCGCCGTCGCGCCCGATCACCCGCTGGCGCAGAGCTTCGCCGACGACGCCAAAGTCGCCGCTTTCATCGCCGATTGCCAGAAAGCGGGCACGTCACAGGAAGCGATCGACAAAGCGGAGAAAAAAGGGTTCCGCCTGCCGCTTGACGTCGAGCATCCTTTTATCGATGGCAAGACGCTTCCCGTCTACATCGCGAATTTCATCCTCATGGGTTACGGCGCCGGCGCCATTTTCGGCTGTCCGGCGCATGACGAACGCGACCATGAGTTCGCAAAAAAGTATCGCCTCGATATTATTCCGGTCGTGCTGCCGGAAGGCGAGGACCCTTTGACCTTCTCTGCGGCTGAAAAACCATATCTCGGGCCCGGCGCCCTCTATAATTCCGGCTTCCTCGACGGGCTTTCGGTCGATGCGGCGGTAGACGCTGCCATAGCCCGGATCGAGTCCATGGGGCTTGGCGCGTCGGCCACTCAATACCGTCTTCGCGACTGGGGCGTTTCGCGCCAGCGCTTCTGGGGCTGCCCGATCCCGGCGATTCATTGCGGAAAATGCGGCGTAGTGCCGGTCCCCGAAGGGGATCTGCCGGTCAAGCTGCCCGACGTCGACGCCAGCGTCTTCAAGACGCCGGGCAATCCGCTCGACCGCATCCCGGAATGGCGAAATGTTCCGTGCCCTGAATGTGCTGGGCCTGCTCGGCGCGAGACCGACACATTCGACACGTTCGTCGATTCAAGCTGGTATTTTGCGCGTTTTGCGACCAATCCCGCCTCGTGGGACGCGGGTCCGGTCGACAGGGAGGACGTCGATTACTGGCTGCCCGTAGATCAATATATCGGCGGCGTCGAACATGCGATCCTTCACCTTCTCTATGCGCGGTACTTTTCGCGTGCAATGAAGGACGCAGGCCATCTTTCGGTTGAGGAGCCGTTCGCCAATCTCTTCACGCAAGGGATGGTGACGCACGTCACCTACAAGGATGCGGACGGCAAATGGCTGTTCCCGGATGAAGTCGTTCTGGAGGGCGGCAACGCAAGACGCGCGGACGACGGCTCGCCCGTGACGATCGGCGCCATCGAGAAGATGTCGAAGTCGAAGAAGAACGTCGTGTCGCCGCAAGAGATCGTGGCCAAATACGGGGCCGACGCCATTCGCTGGTTCATCCTGTCGGATTCCCCGCCCGAGCGCGACGTCGAATGGACGGATGCTGGAGCGGCCGGCGCTTGGAAGCTGGTCGCAAGGATATGGGATACGGTCGAATCGGCGAAGGGCCTAATGAAAGCCCACGATCTTTCGGCGCCGCCGGCATCCGCGGACATGGCGCTTCGCCGCGCAACGCACGCCGCCATCGCCGGCGTCACGGACGACATCGAGAATTTTCGCTTCAACAAGGCGATCGCGCGCCTTTATGAATTCCTGAACGTGCTGAAGAGAGTCGAGGGCGCTGACGCCTGGACGCGGGCCGAGGCGCTTTCGGCGCTGGTCCGCCTAATCGCGCCCTTTACGCCGCACCTCGCGGAGGAGTGCTGGGAGACGCTCGGCGGCAACGGCCTTGTCTGCGATGCCCCGTGGCCGACTGCCGATGGCGCCCTTCTCATCAGAGAGACGCTCAACCTTCCAGTCCAGGTTAATGGAAAGCGCCGGGGCGAGGTCTCGATCGGCGCGGACGCTGACGCCAAGGCTGTCGAGGCGGCGGCTCTCGGCGATCCGGATGTCAGACGCCATCTAGAAGGACTCACAGTTCGCAAGGTCGTTGTCGTACCGGGCCGGATCGTCAATATCGTCGCGAACTAGAGGCGCGCCCCGCGCGGAAAGGAATTGGCCATGGTCGGTAAACGCGTCCTCGCCCTGATAGCGGCCGCGCCGCTCCTTCAATCCTGTGGGTTCCAGCCGCTTTATGCGACGTCGGACGGCTCCGGGCCAGGCCTCAGAGGAGTCGCCATTTCGGCCATTGAGGCGCCCGATGAAATCGAGCCCGTAATCGCGAAGGCCTTCGCCAGAAGGGCGGCAAGGAGCGGCGAGGCGGCAAAATACGACCTGCTCGTCACCGCCGACGAGCAGGCCGAGCGTCTCGCCGTCCAAATCGACGCCTCAGTGACGCGCTACAATTACCGGCTCGTCGCCAGCTACACGCTCGTCGAACGCTCCGCCGGAAAGCAATACAAGGGGCGCGTCGTTTCCATCGCCTCTTTCAACGTCGTCAATTCGCAGTATTCGACTCTCTATGCGGAAAACGCCGCCCGCGATAAGGCAGCGACCCAGCTTGTCGAAGATATCGAACGCGACATCCTCTTAAAGCTCGCAGCCGAGGGCGATCGCCCCGCCGCGAAGAAGAAATGACCTCGCTCAAAGGCAAGGCAATCGACGCTTTCGTCGCCAAACGCGATCCGCGAGTTGCGGCGATCCTTGTCTACGGCCCCGATCTCGGCCTTGTCCGCGAACGCGCCGATGCGATCGCGCGGCAGGTCTGTTCCGACTTCAAGGATCCGTTCAACTATATCGAACTGACCGATGCGGATCTCAAATCCGATCCCTCACGTCTTGCTGATGAAGCGGCGGCATTGTCGATGATGGGCGGCGAACGTGTCGTCCGTATACGGACCGCAGGCGAGGCGGCGGCGGCGGCGGCCAAGCTCGTTATAGACGGGCTCGATGCCGGGCGCCTCAAGCCCGCAGGAATAGTTCTTGTAGAGGCCGGCGATCTCGGCAAGGCGTCCGGATTGAGGAAGCATTTCGAGGGGTCGAAAGCGGCGGTCGCGCTTCCTTGTTATTCCGACGCGGCGGCGGACGTGCGCGCCATTGCAGCTGCGGCGGCGCGCCTTGAAGAACTGCACTTCGACGATGAGGCGCTTGATTTCCTGGTCGCCCTTCTCGGCGAAGATCGCGGCGTATCACGCTCGGAAATCGAAAAGCTCATACTCTTCAAGGGTCCGAAGGCGCTTCGCGACGGCCCTACGACCATCACCCTCGACGATGTCCGCGCCGTCCTCGTCGACACCATTTCCGACGCGGTCGGCGAGGCGGCGGGAGCCGCGGCCGACGGCGCGCGCGAGCGCCTTGCCGTCGCCCTGCGCCGCTCGGCGACATCCGGCGCCTCCCCGATCTCCATATTGCGCGCCCTTCAGCGGGAATTCGGCCGGCTTAGGACAGCGCGAGCGCTGATGGCTGAAGGCGCAAGCGCTGAAGCTGCAATGGCGAAGTTGCGGCCGCCGGTCTTTTTCTTGGAAAAGCGCGCTTTTGAGGCGCGTCTTCGCCGCTGGCCGCTGGCCGCGCTCGACGCCTCGCTCGACATGTTGATCGACGCCGAACTTGACGCAAAATCAACCGGCCTTCCCGATCAGGAACTTGTTGAGCGCGCCGCCTTTCGCATTGCCGCGATGGCCGGACGTTAGACGCCGGCGCCCATCAACCGCTTGCAAACATCGTCCAGCTGTTCGAGAGAGCGGTAAGAGATGGTGACGACGCCAGAGCCCTTGGGCGTGTGTTCGATTGAGATTTCAAGCCCGAGCGCCGCGGCCAGATCCGCTTCGAGCGCGCGCGTGTCGGCGTCTTTTTTCCCGGGCACGGAAGGTTTTGCCGGCCCTCGGCTTTGCGCCGGCGCCAGCCCGGGCGGACCCTCATTCAGTTTTCGGACGTAATTCTCGGTTTCCCGGACACTGAGGCCGGCCTTCAACACATGGGCGAGCGCTTCGTCCGGTCTGTCGGCTGCAAGAAGCGCGCGCGCATGGCCCATTGACAGGGCGCCCTCCTCAAGCGCCGTCCGGCATTTCGGCGGCAGCGCAATAAGGCGCATCAAGTTGGCGATATGGCTCCGCGACTTGCCGACCGCCCGAGAGATCTCCTCCTGTGTGCGGCCATAGACGTCGGCGAGGCGGGCGTACGCCGCCGCCTCCTCCATCGGGTTCAGGTCGACCCGCTGAACATTCTCGATCAGGGCGATCTCGGCTGTTTCAGTATCATCGAGTTCGCGAATGACGACCGGCACGTCGTGAACGCCGGCCAGCTGCGCCGCCCGCCATCGTCGCTCCCCGGCGACGATTTCGTACTCCTGCCGGCCCGCCGGGCGGACGAGGATCGGCTGCAGAAGGCCGCGCGCACGGATCGAATTCGCCAGCTCTTCGATGGCATCCTCGTTGAAATGGCGGCGGGGCTGCGCCGGGTTGGGCTTCAGGAATTCGATGGGCAGCGTCGACGGGCGCCTGCCGGGAGCGGCCGGCGCGTCGACCGGCTCCTCGCGGCGGAGCGCGGGCGCATCGCCGAGAAGCGCGTCAAGACCGCGTCCCAGTCCTCTTGCCTTCTTCGTCGCGTTCATCGGCCCTGCTCCTTACGCCGCCTTACGCGCATCGCGCTCGCGCTGAATAACCTCACTGGCCAACCTGATATAGGCCTGGCTGCCGGCGCATTTCAGGTCGTAAAGGAGCGCGGGCTTGCCGTGACTGGGCGCTTCGGAAATCCTGACGTTTCGCGGGATAACCGTTTCATAGACTTTAGCGCCCATATGCGCTCGAACATCCTCCTCCACCGCGCCCGCGAGATTATTGCGCGCGTCGACCATGGTGAGGACGATCCCCTGAAGCTCGAGCCGCGGGTTAATCCGCTGGCGGACGGTCTCGATCGTCCGCATGATCTGCGACAGTCCCTCGAGCGCGAAAAACTCGGCCTGAAGCGGTATGATGACCGCGTCCGAGGCGGCCAGCGCATTGATCGTCAGCAGCGACAGGGACGGCGGACAATCGATCAGGACGTACGTTGTCTCTGGCGCGCCCGAGATAAAATCGTCGAGAGCGTCGGCGAGCCGGAAATGCCGGCGGGGCGCATCAATGAGCTCGACCTCGGCGCCGGCGAGATCGACGCCGGCAGGCGCAAGTTTCAATCCGGGAATGCCGCTGTCGATGACCGCGGCTTCAAGCCGGTATTCGCCCATCAGCGCGTCGTAGGTCGTAACCGAACGCATCGACGCTTCGGAGCCAAGGCCCGTGGAGGCGTTCCCCTGCGGATCGAGATCAATAAGCAGGACTTTTTCTCCGACCGCGGCTAGCGCTGTCGACAGATTGATTGCGGTCGTCGTCTTGCCGACGCCTCCCTTCTGATTGGCGATAGCGAGAATGCGCGGCCGGCGGGATAGTCTGACGGCAGTTTCAGTCACTTCCCCTTGGTCCCTGAGCGTTGTCCAGCGTCATTCGGCATGAAATCGCGGATCAGAAGGATGGTGGAGCCGGGGCTCGTCACGCTCGGCCGCTTTTCCACTCTCATATGCCAAGATTTAGCGGCTTCGGTCAATTCAGCCTCAACATCTTGTCCTTTCGGGAAGATGAGCAGCGTTTCTTTCTGTGCAATTTCATAGGCGTAAGCCAAAAGCCTATCAAGTTGGGCCAGGGCCCGGGCAGTCACTACATCAGGTGGAGAAATGGCAATACTTTCAATACGTTGAGGTATTACCTCAACGTTGTCGAGCGCCATCGCGGTGATCGCCGCATTCAGGAACGCTGCCTTCTTGCCGATCGACTCGATGAGCACGATCTTCAGCCCTCGATCAAGACCCATCGCAGCAAGAACAAGGCCCGGAAACCCCGCCCCGCTGCCAAAATCTGCGATTGTCTTCGCGTCGCCCGGCAAGAAGGAAAAAAGCTGCGCGCTGTCGCGGTAATGCCGCTCCCATCGATGCTCAAGAGTCGAGCGGGCGACAAGATTATGCCGGGAAGACCAGTCAAGGAGCGTCGCATCAAAAGCCCTGAAGCGCGCGCTGATATCATCGGGAATAGCGAATTCCTTGGCGAAATCGGAGGGCCCATAGGTCATCCGGCCGCCCGCTCATTCTTTTTGAGCCAGGCGAGAAGGACCGCCAGCGCCGCCGGGGTGACCCCCTCCACACGCCCGGCCTGACCGAGGGTCGCAGGCTTTGTCGCCCCGAGTTTCGCGCGAACTTCGTGGCTGAGACCCCTGATTTCGTTATACGGAAGGTCGGCCGGCAGGCGCATGGTCTCGTCCTTCCTGAATGCCAAAATGTCCGCTTCCTGGCGGTCGAGATATCCGGAATAGAGCGCCTCAATCTCAAGCTGTTCTGCGATGTCGGAGCGCAGGGCCCGCGCTTGCGGCCATATGGATGCAATGGTTCCGAGGCTGACGCCTGGCAACGCGAGAAGGTCGAGGACATTCCTGCGCCGTCCGTCCTGATTGACCGCAAGACCATGTTTCGCGGCCTCGTTCGGCGTGAGTTCGCAAGTGCGCGCCCAGCTTCGCGCCTCATCAAGCAGCATTTGTTTCACGTGAAACGCTTTCGACCGCTCTTTCCCGACAAGACCGTGTGCCATCCCGTAATTGGTCAGGCGCAGATCCGCGTTGTCCGCCCGCAAGGTCAGGCGATATTCCGCCCGGCTTGTAAACATGCGGTAGGGCTCTGTGAGGCCGCGCGTGACGAGATCGTCGATAAGGACGCCGATATACGCTTGCGAACGGTCGATCAGGATCGGTTCAGACCCGCCGGCTTTCGCCGCGGCGTTCGCCCCGGCGATCAGCCCCTGCGCCGCCGCCTCCTCATAGCCTGTGGTGCCGTTGATTTGTCCGGCCAGGTAAAGCCCCGGCAAACGCTTCGCTTCGAGTGTCGGGTAGAGTTCGCGCGGATCGACATAATCATACTCGATCGCATAGGCATGGCGGATGACTTTCGCCCTTTCGAGCCCCGGTATGGTCGCCAGGAACTCGTTCTGAACGTCCTCGGGCAACGATGTCGAAATTCCGTTCGGGTAGACGGTCGGATCGTCCAGGCCCTCAGGCTCGAGAAAGATCTGGTGGCTCTTCTTTTCAGCGAAGCGGACGATCTTGTCTTCGATTGAGGGGCAGTAGCGCGGGCCACGGCCCGAAATGCTCCCGGAATAGACCGCCGACCTCTTGAGATTGCGCTCAATGACCGCATGGGTCTCCTTGGTCGTATGCGTGACGCCGCATTCGATCTGCGGGACGCGAATCTTGCTCGTCAAGAATGAGAACGGCGCCGGCTCGGCGTCCGCTGGCTGCATTTCCAGGCCCGTCCAGTCGATCGTCCGCCCGTCGAGGCGCGCGGGCGTTCCGGTCTTCAGACGTCCCATTGAAAAGCCCAGGCTATAGAGCCGGTCTGAGAGACCGACCGCCGGCGCCTCGCCGACGCGTCCGGCCGGAATCCGCCGGTCACCGACATGGATGACGCCCTTTAGGAAAGTGCCCGTCGTCAGCACCACGGCGCCGGCGGTAATATGCGCGCCGTCTGCGCAGACAATACCGGCGACTCCGTTTTCACGTGAAACAATCAGGTCGTCGACCGCAGCTTCAAGGACATCGAGATCGGGGATTGCGGCGATCGCCGCCTGCATGTGCTGCCGGTATAGCTTGCGGTCGGCCTGGGAACGCGGCCCTCGCACCGCTGGTCCCTTCGAACGATTCAGCATCCGGAACTGAATTCCCGCTTCATCGATCACGCGACCCATGAGTCCGTCGAGGGCGTCGATTTCCCGGACCAAATGGCCCTTTCCAAGACCGCCGATAGCCGGGTTGCAGGACATTTCGCCAATAGTTGACGCTTTGTGCGTGACGAGAAGCGTCTTTGCGCCCATGCGCGCCGCCGCGGCTGCCGCCTCGCAACCCGCGTGCCCGCCGCCAATGACAATAACATCGTAGTTAACAGTCACGCCGGCAGCTCCAAATTACCCTGGCGGGCGCGCAATCCGGCAAATGCGCGCCTTCGCGCGCCTGCCCGCCGCCAATCACTGCGCGCCATATAGGGCGCCGGTCAGGAATTCGAAACCGCGTCTCCCGAGATAATCCGCTATTTCCCGATGCAAAAGCTCGAAAAGATCGCGCTGAGCACGTCTTCCACACCGACAGCCCCGGTAATGCCGCCAAGCGCGCGGGCCGCGAGGCGAACATCCTCGGCGGCAAGCTCCGGCGAAATCGCCAAGCTCACCTTTGCCGCCTCTAGGCAGTTGATCGCCTTCCTCACTGCATCGGCATGGCGCGTCCGGGTCAAGAGGCCGTCGTCAGCCTGCCCGAGTCGCGCGACCGCTTCGGTCAAAGCGGCGAGGAAGGGCTCAAAGCCTTCGCCGGTCTTTGCGGACAAACGAAAATCGGCCTTCGCAACGGCCGCCCGGTCATCCCCTGCTGAGATGAGATCAATCTTGTTCAGAATGACGAAATCATTGACGGAAATAAGGTCATACCCTGCGTTTTCCACAGCTCCCGTCGGCAATACCCCTGCGCTTGTTTCACGTGAAACATCCGCGTCCTCATACCAATCCCGCGCCGCGTCTATCATCAGTATACGGATATCTGCGCTCTGGGCCGTAGCGCGGGCGCGGCGTATTCCCTCTTTCTCAATAAAATCCGAAGTTACTTCACGCAGTCCGGCCGTATCAAAAAAGGTGACAAGCATTCCGCCGAGATCCAGCCGCGCTTCGATCACGTCGCGGGTTGTGCCCGGCGCTTCAGAAACGATCGCGCGTTCCGATCCGGCGAGACGATTGAGAAGTGATGACTTGCCGGCGTTGGGCGCGCCGATAATCGCGATTGTCACACCCTCTCTTATGGCCTTCGCGCGCACGGACGCGTTCTCGTGACGTCTAAGTTCTACAATCAGCGCGTCGATTTCAGGGCCGGCGCGCGAGGCGATCGCAGCAGGAACATCTTCCTCGTCCGGGAAGTCTATGTCAGCCTCAAGCGGCGACATGATCGCCAAAAGGCGGTTTCGCCAGCCTTCCGCAGCCTTCGAAAGCCTTCCGCCAAGCTGCCCCAAAGCCTGCTTTCTCTGCAGCCTCGTTTCGGCGTCGAGAAGATCTGCAAGTCCCTCAACTTCGGCAAGGTCGAGTTTGCCGTTCAGCAGCGCGCGTTTGGTGAACTCGCCGGCTTCCGCCGGCCGCGCGCCGAGCCTCGACAGGGCCTCAAATAGACCCGCCTCGACCGCCGGTGAGCCATGCAGATGCAACTCGGCGACGTCCTCGCCGGTGAAACTCGCCGGTCCTTTGAACAGTATGACCAGTCCCTCATCAATCAGGTCGCCGGATTGGTCGCGGATGGCCCTCAGCACGGCCCGCCTGGGGCGCGGCGCACGGCCTGAGAGCGATTCAGCGACAGCGAACGCGTCGGGGCCCGAAATCCGGAACACGGATATCCCGGCGCGCCCGGCGCCGGACGCACGCGCAAAAATCGTATCCGAGTTCTGACCGCTGCTCATCGACTGTTCAGGCGGCAAACCGGCCTATTTCTTCTTCGCCGCCGCGCCCGGCGCGGCGGCCATGGCAGCCCCGAAAAGACCTGAGAGCGCGTCCATTCCCTTGCCGCTCATCTCCATCCACTGCGCCACCATGCGTTCAGGGTCCGCCAGCGTATCCATCTGCTCTTTAGCGCGGCGGGTCATTTCCGCCACCACCATTGCGTTTAGCGGCTCGACGTCCGGCATGCCGAAAAAGGCGCGCGCCTCCTGCGGCGTGCAGTCGATATTGATTGTGAAACGCATGAGAAATTCTCCTTTTGAAGCGACCATAAGCGATGCGAAACAGGAGGGACAGATTCGTTCCGAGCCGACGCCGAAAGGAAAGCGCTATGCCCCGCAAAACCGTCAAGACCGCCCCATCCTCCCTCGAATCCCTGCCCCTTTCAGCAGGCGTTTACGCCGGCAAGACCCTATTCCTGAGCGGCCAGGTCGGTCTTGATCCGGCCACCGGCGCAATTGTGCGCGGCGGCGTCGAAGCCGAGGTTGATCAGATCATGGCCAACATCACTGCCGTGCTAACCGCTGCGGGAAGGGACCTTTGCGACGTCGTAAAGACGAATGTTTATCTCGCCCACATGGACGATTACCCCGCCATGAACGCCGCTTACGCCCGCGCATTCAACAAGCCTTACCCGGCGCGAACCTGCATCGGCGTGTCCGCGCTGCCGCTCGGCGCGCGGGTCGAGATCGAAGCGATTGTGCGCTGACCATGAAGGAGATAGTCCTCACCGCCCTCGGAGGCGTTGAAAATTTCGCCGTCCGCAACGCCTCTTCACAGGTCGTTCCGCATGGTTCGATCCGTGTTCGGAATTCTGCTGTCGGCGTCAACTTTATCGACATTTACCAGCGCAGGGGACTTTATCCGGTGGCCGTTCCCTGCGTTCTTGGGCAGGAGGGAGCCGGCGTCGTCGACGAGGCCGGCGCCGGCTCGCCTTTCCGGAAAGGCGAGCGTGTGGCCTATCTTTCGGGCGCCGGTGCGTATGCGGAGAAAACGGTCGTCAGCGCCGCTGTCGCCTCCCGCATTCCGGATCGCGTGTCCGACGAATCGGCCGCGGCCTCTTTCCTCAAGGGTCTCACAGCCGACATGCTTCTTCACGACGTTTTTCCCTTGAATTCAGGGCATTCCGCGCTCATCACCGCAGCCGCCGGCGGCGTCGGCACGATCCTCACCCAATGGGCCGCCCATCTGGGCGCAAGGGTCATCGCGGTTGTCGGCGGTCCGGCGAAGGTTTCCGTCGCCAAGGAGAACGGCGCAAGCGATGTCATCGACCGTTCGACGACCCCGGACGTCGCGACTGAAGTCCGTAGGCTGACGAATGGCCGCGGGGTCGACGTCGCCTACGACTCGGTCGGCGCTGCGACGTTTGAGTCTTCGTTGAACTCGCTCGCTCTGCGCGGCATGATGGTGACATACGGCAATGCGTCAGGTCCCGTCCCGCCCGTTGCGCCTCTTGAACTTGCGCGCCGGGGGTCTTTGAGCCTTGTCAGGCCCACCCTCTTTCATTACGCGACTCCGGATCGTCTGCCCGAAATGG
>CALKYG010000474.1 GCA_938003575.1 uncultured Alphaproteobacteria bacterium | reverse complement strand
GGCCCGGAACGAATTCGGTGAAGCTGTTGGCGACGGCGATGATCGGCTTGCCGAAGTCGGAATTTTTAAGCCCGCCCGCCCGCCAGAGCGCCCGCGCCCCCGCCGCCAGAGCGCCCGACGTGACGCGGTTCGACCGATAGGAAGCCATGGTCAATCCTGTTCATCTGAATTTCGCTGCAAGGCGAGTATGCGGCCGGCTGAGCGAGCAATAAAGATCGCGCAGCAGCGCGCTATGCCGTGCTCATCCTGCCGGGTTCGGGCGAAAGACGCCGGGGCGCCGTCCCGCGACGCCTTCGCCTGTCCCCGACCCGGATCCGCCCTTGCAGCCCGGAGCGTTCATTTGCGGGAAAATCGCCCGGGCGTTACGCCGAATTCGCGCTGGAACGCGAAAACGAAAGCGCTGACGCTGGCGTAGCCGACATCGAAGGCGGCATCGGTGACGCTGCTTCCATTCGCAAGGCGTTCCGTCGCGGCGAGCAATCGCAGACGCTGGCGCCATCGCGAAAATGAAAGTCCGGTCTCTTTCGCAAAGAGCCGCTGCGCCGTCCGTGCGCTGACGCCGATGCGGCGCGAATGCGCGGCAAGTTCTTCATCATTTCCGGGATCGCTGAAAAGAAGTTTTGCAAGCGCCAGCAATCGCGGATCGCGCGGCATCGGCAATTCCTGGTTCTGCGCCGGCGCGAGATCGACGATCCGGTCGGCGATCATCTGCGCCAGTCGCTTTTGCGCCGGATATCGGGCATCGAGCGCGCCGCTCACCGAGGCTTCGATCGTCAATTCGCGCAAGAGCGGCGACACCTCAAAGACGGCGCAATCGGCGGCCGGTCCACGACACGCGCCGGAAGCGAAATAGAGGCTGCGCATTGTCGCGCAGCTTTTGATTTCCTCGCGATGAACGGCGCCGGCGGGAATCCAGATCGCCCGGTTCGGCGAGGCGATGAAAGCGCGGCTTCCCGTCGTCACGCGAATGGCGCCTTCGGAAACATAGCTGAACTGATGCCAGTCGTGATCATGCGCGGCGGCGCTGAACCCGTCGGTGAATCGCACGGGAAAGCTGCGCACCCAGATCGAGCCATCTGGATGGGACGGAATCGGGTTTTGGCGCATGCTCGACATTTTCTGGCGTTATATCGCAAGACCGCATCCGGTTCACGCGCTAAGAAGGCGCAACAAAAGGGAGGCGAATTTGGCTCATCTCGCGCATTTCTCGATCAACGCCGACGATATCGACCGCGCCAGGAAATTCTATTCCGACGCTTTTGGCTGGACCTACGCCGCCTATGGTCCGCCGGGGTTCTACATGATCGAAGGCGCCGGCGACCCTTCCAGTTTGTTTGCAAGCCTGCAGACGCGGCGCAATATCGTTCCGGATAAGCCGATATTCGGTTTTGAATGCACGCTTGCCGTCGACGACAGCGAACAGGCCGAAGGCGCTGTCATCAAGGCGGGCGGAAAGATCGTGATGCCGCGCTCGGTGATCGCGGGCGTCGGCACGCTGTTTTTCTTTGAAGACACCGAAGGCAATATCGTCGGCGCGATGGAATATGACCGGAACGCCCGCTGACGCCTATCCGGCGGCGCCAAGAAAGCCGCGCGTCACTCTCATAAACGCCTCAAACTGGTCGTGATGGAGCCAGTGGCCCGCTTTCTCGATTGAAACGACGCGCGCATTTTTGAAGTGCTTCGCGCGGCCGTCTTTTTCAGGGTTCGACGCCCAGCTGTCCGCGCCGTAAACAAGCAATGTCGGGCAAGTGACCGCCGCCCACAGCTTTTCTTTCTCGCCTTGAGGAATATCGAGCCACGGCCAGATATTGACGTAAGGATCGAACTTCCAGCTCCACGTCCCGTCCTCATTGCAATTGGCGCCTTGTTCGGTGAGATGCCGCGCCTGCTCGTCGGAGAGGAATTTATTTTCCTCCTTCATGCGCGCGAGC
>CALKYG010000473.1 GCA_938003575.1 uncultured Alphaproteobacteria bacterium | reverse complement strand
ATCGCTGGGATGTCGCGGGGGCGATCGTCTCTCTCCTGGGCGCCGCAATAATCATTTTCAGCCCTCGACACTAAATTGGAGCGCCTTTCGGCGAGCGCCTGGCGGATGATCTGGCGTGATGAATTCAGGAACAGCGCCGCGAGCGCGACCGCGACGATAAGATCCGGCATGCGCGAGCCGGTTGCGAAAACCGCGGCGCCGGCGAGGATCACTGTGACATTGCCGATCGCGTCATTGCGCGAACAGAGCCACACCGACCGCACATTTGAATCGCCGTCGCGCCAGCGCAGGAGGATGAAAACGCTTGCAACATTGGCGGCGAGCGCCAGCGCCCCGACGACGCTCATGACCGGCGCCTCGGGCGTCGCGCCGTCAAAGAATCGAAACCCCGTCGCCGCGAGCACATAAATCGCGAAAGCCGCAAGGCTCACGCCCTTGATGAGCGAAGCTGTCGAGCGGACGGAAAGGCTGGCGCCGATGACGGCGAGACTTAAAGCGTAGGTCGCGGCGTCGCCGGCGAAGTCGAGGGCGTCCGCTTTCAGCGCCTGCGACTGTCCGAGGGCGCCTGCGGTCGCCTCGATCAGAAACATCGCGGCGTTGATGGCGATGACCGCGATCAGCGCCCGCCGATAGGCCGGCGAGACGCCGTCGAACGTCGTTTCCGCGCAGCCGCAGCCGGACATGTTCGGGGTTCCCTTTGAGGCGACGGCGACATACCTAGTCTCTACAGCAGCTATAGGGTCAAGAGGAAAAATGCGCCCCACAAAAGAAATGCGCGCGACGACGATCGGCGGCCTCGCGAAAGCGTCGGGCGTCAAGGTTACGACCATCCGCTACTATGAGAGCATCGGCCTCATCGATCCGCCGGACCGGTCGGACGGCGGCCAGCGCCTCTATGACAAGAACGCGATCGAGCGGATGAATTTCATCCGGCACGCCCGCGACCTCGGGTTCTCGCTCGACGCGATCCGCGAACTGATCGCCCTGTCGTCCAATCGCGAGCGATCCTGCGCCGAAATCGACGAGATCGCGCGCCGCCACGCTGCTGACATCCGCCATCGCATCAAGCGCCTCAAGGCGCTTGAACGCGAGATGGAGCGGATGATCAAATCTTGTTCTGTCGACAAGGTCGCTGATTGCCGGGTTCTCGCGGTCCTTGCTGATCATACGCTCTGCGCCGCACACGACCATGCAAGAGGCGTAGAGCCCGCCAATATCGGCGTGCGCTCCAAGGTTACGAAACGCGCCCATAGAACGCGTCAATGATCGGGCATTCTGGCGTATCGCCGCGCGCGCAACGCTTCGAGATTCTCGAAAGCGTCGCGTCGAGTTTCCGAAGGTCAGAAATCTTCCGTCGAATGCCGGTTATGTGGGCGCTGGTCATAGCATGGATATCGCGGCAGGAGCCGCCTTGTCCGTCGGCGAGACAGAGCATCTCGCGCAATTCCCCGATCGTGAATCCGAGATCGCGCGCCCGCAGAATGAATCTCAATCGGCGCTCCTGCTCAGGGTCGTAAAGGCGGTGGCCCGCATCGGTCCTTTCGGGCTCGGGCATCAGTCCGGCGCTCTCGTAATATCGGATGGTTTCAAGGTGGCAGCCCGTCCGCTTCGCCAGTTCCCCGCGCTTTACGCCCCTCCCGGCCCTGTGATCCGCCATGGTGAGAAGACCTCTTGCACCTGTACCGACTACAGGGCCTATCTAGGATGTCGAAACGCGCAAAGGCAAGGCCGCCGATCGACATGACCAATGCTCAGGAGAACACGCGATTGAAGGCCGCGCCGAGCGGCCGATCCGGATCTGGCTGGTTTGCGACCGGCGGCGTTCTCGGCGCGATCCTTGCCTCGACCTGCTGCATCGGCCCGCTCATCCTCCTCACCCTCGGCGTGTCAGGCGCATGGATCGGCAGTCTGACGGCGCTTGAGCCGTTGAAGCCTTACTTCATCGCCGCGACGATCGCCCTCTTGGGGCTCGGATTCCGGCAGGCCTATTTCCGCAAGAAGCCCGCGTGCGAGGAAGGGTCCTACTGCGCCCGCCCTGAATCCGGCCTGATCACGAAGGCCGCCTTGTGGATCGCAGCGATGCTCCTTGCGCTCGCCGCCACGACCGATCTGTGGGCGCCCTGGTTCTATTAGGAGGAACGTCATGAAGAAAACGATCATCGCTCTCATCGCCGTCGGCGCGCTCGCCATTGTTGGCGTCGCAGGTGCCTTTGTGGCCATGCATAGCCCGGCGAGCGCCGCCGCTCCGTCGGAAGAACGCACCCAGACCTTCGCCATCGAAAACATGACGTGTGCGGCGTGTCCGATCACTGTGAAAAAAGCGATGAGCGGCGTCGACGGCGTGCGCGCAGTGAATGTCGACTTTGACGCGAAGACGGCGACGGTCGTCTACGATCCTTCCCTCACCAGCGCTGACGAGATCGCCGCAGCGGCGACCAACGCCGGATATCCTGCAACCGCGATCTGATGCGGCGCGCGCCGATCGCTGAAAGGTCAAACCGTGGCTGACTGCTGTTCAGCGCCCGGCGAGGACGCCTTCGATCTCGCCGTCATCGGCGCCGGGTCCGCTGGATTTTCAGCGGCCATCACGGCGGCCGAAGCGGGCGCGCGCATCGCCCTCATCGGTCACGGAACCATCGGCGGAACTTGCATCAATGTCGGCTGCGTGCCGTCGAAAACCATGATCCGCGCCGCCGAGGCGGCGCATGCGGCGAGAAGCGCCTCACGCTTTGACGGAATTTCGGGCGATGCGCATGTTGCGGACTGGCGCCGAC
>CALKYG010000472.1 GCA_938003575.1 uncultured Alphaproteobacteria bacterium | reverse complement strand
AGGATATTCTGACCTTCATCCGCGGGCGGCTGCACCTCGCCAAGACGATGCGCCAGCGCATGGTGAAAGTGCCGTTCGGCATCGACTATCCCTACTGGATCGAGGATCCGAATTTCGACCTTGAGTATCACGTGCGTCACGCCGCGCTGCCCAAGCCGGGCGACTGGCGGCAGCTGTGCATCCTGACGGCGCGGACGTTCGCGCGTCCGCTCGACCTGACGCGCCCGCCCTGGGAGCTGCTCGTCGTCGAAGGCCTCGACAATGTCGAGGGCGCGCCGAAGGGCAGTTATGCGATTTTATCGAAGGTGCATCACGCGGCGATCGACGGCGTTTCCGGCGTCGACCTGATGAAGGCGCTGCATGCGGTCACGCCGGAAGTCGATGAAATTCCTGATCCCGATCCATGGAAGCCGGAACGGATGCCGAGCCAGCTTGGAATGTTCGCGCGCGGCTATGTGCGCGGCTTCACCAACCCGCTGCGCCAGGCGCAATTGGCGATCCAGTCGGCGCCCGGCGTCTACAAGATCGCCAAGGGCGCCATCAAGGGTGACTTCGACCTCGCCTCGACGCTTTCAACGCCGCGGACGCGATTCAACGGCAAGATCTCTCCGCACCGCGTCGTCGACGGCCGTTCGTTCCCGCTCGCCGACGTCAAGAAGATCAGGGTTCTTTCCGAAGGGGCGACCGTCAACGACGTCATGCTGTCAATCGTCGGCGGCGCAATGCGCGCCTATCTTCTCGACAAGAAGGAGCTGCCCGGCGAAACGCTCGCCGCGATGGCGCCGATCTCGGTCCGCGCGGAGAATGAACGGAACTCGATGGGCAATCAGGTCTCGGCGATGCGGGCGCCGCTCGGCACCCATATCGAAGACCCGATTGAGCGCATCGCCTTCGTCCGCCGCGAAACCCAGAAGTCGAAAGCGATGACGAATGCGATGGGCGCGCGCCAGATGGCGGAATTGAGCAAGCTGTCGCCCGCGCTCTATATGGGCGTCGGCGCGCGGCTCTATTCGCAGTTCGGTCTGGCGAACCGCATCAAGCCGATCTTCAATACGGTGGTGACGAACGTGCCGGGCCCGCCGGTTCCGATTTATTCAGCCGGCGCGCGCCTGGTGAACATTTTCGGCAACCTCTGCCTGCTCGACGGCGTGGCGCTCGGCCATGTCGTCCAGAGCTATGTCGACAAGATCACTGTGACGGCGACCGCCTGCCGCGACGCGATGCCTGACCCGGCGTTCTACGCGGAATGCCTTCAGGCGTCGTTCGACGCGCACCTCGACGCCGCCGACAAGGCCGCGAAAGAAGCGGCGTGACGCGCCCGTCGATTGAAATGGCGCGCCGCCTCAGGCGACTTGAGAAAAAGGGAAACGCCGATGAGCACCGCACCGATCGCCGCAGAGGGCGTTCCCATGGATCATGATGCTGAACCGCGCCCGCCATCGTTGTTCTGGACCCTGATGGAAGGCCGGGCGGTTCTGGAGCTCGGCTCGTTTTATTACCTTCGCCTGCTGATGCGTTACCTTCCGAAAGGCGACGGGCATCCGGTCATCGTCCTGCCCGGTTTCGTGGCGAGTGACATGTCGACGCGGCCGCTGCGCGCGGTCCTGAAAGACCTCGGCTATCCGGCGTACGGCTGGGGGCTCGGCCGCAATCTGCGCTTCAATGACGAGCGCGAGCGCCAGATGATGGACCTTCTCGACCGCGTCTTTGCGGAGCATGGGCGCAAGGTCTCGATCATCGGCTGGAGTCTCGGCGGCGTCTTCGCCCGGGAAATCGCGAAGGCGGCGCCCGAGAAAGTGCGCAGCGTGATATCGCTCGGCAGCCCGATCACGCCGCACCGGAATTATTCAAATGCGCGACGCCTCTACGATGCGATCAACGGGGCGCCTGAAGAGCGCCGCTCTTCGCAGCTTTCGCAACTTGGGCACGCGCCGCCGGTGCCGACGACCTCGATCTTCTCGAAGAGCGACGGCGTCGTCGCCTGGCGCGGATCGCTGCAAAGCCGCGAACACGGCCACGAGCGCATTGAAAACATCGAAGCGCCCGCGAGCCATTTCGGCCTTGGCGTCAATCCCCTCGTCATCTATGCGATCGCCGACAGGCTCGCCCAGAATGAAGACGACTGGAAGCCGTTCGACATTGCGGGTTTGCGCAGGCTCGCGTTCCGCAATCACTAGAATGGCGGCGTGATCGTCTCCGATCGTTGCGTCTGCGCGGCGGGCGTCAGCCGGGCTGGTCCGGCTGCCACAATTCGATCGGATTGCCCTCCGGATCATGGATGCGCGCGAAACGCCCGACGCCCGGCATGTCCCATTCCGGTTTTACGATCACCTCGATCCCGGCTGCGCGAAGCGTCTCGCACAGGCCGTCAAGATCATCGACGCGCAGGTTGAGCATCCACCGCCGGTCCGCGGCGAAATAATCGGTGTCCGCCGCAAACGGCGCGAAGACGCTGGGTCCCGCCTGCGTCTCCCACACGCCGTAAGGCGCCGAGCCGACGCCGAGATGCGTCACATACCAGTCGCGCAACGCGTCCGGATCCTTCGCCCGAAAGAAAAACCCGCCGATTCCCGTCACGCCCATCATCGCCTCCCGGTCATGCCGGATCGAAAGCCGCCGGAGCCGGCCGGAAAAGCTAGACCGCAGCCGGCGGTCCTTCAAGCTGACTGATCGACAAGGGAAAGGCGCGGGACGATCGTTCCAGGCCGCAACAGCGCGCCGGGCGCAATGACGGCGTTCGCGCCGATTTTCACATCGTCGCCGACGAGCGCGCCGAATTTCTCGACGCCGGTGTCGATGATCCCGCCGTCGAAAGCGATGCGGATGCGCTTGTCTTCGCGATCGTTGCGGTAATTCGCGATGATCGCGCCTGCTTCGACATTGGCTCCCGCTCCGATAATCGAGTCGCCGATGAAAGACAGGTGTGCGACCTTCGACCCCGCCAGTATGAATGTCGATTTGAGCTCGCAGGAAGGCCCGACGACGCAGGCTTCATCGAGGAAGACGCCGTCGCGAAGATAGGCGCCGGCGGCGACAAAGGCGCCGGGACCGATGATCGCGGGCGATTTGACGACCGCGCCCTGTTCAACGGTCGCCGACCGGTGAACAGCGACGCCGCCGGATACGGAATAATGATTGAGCGCGCCAAGCGCCTTGCGAATGATGGCGTCCGCCGTCGACGTGATTTCCCACGGCGCGAGACCGCTGAGCGCTGAAAACTTGCCGTCCGCGGCGGACGCAAGCCAATCCCTGAGATTGATCGAAGACGCCAAGACCCTAATCGTCGTCGTCCAGCCGTTCGTCGCGATTGGTTCGCCGAAGGTCCGCTTTGGCCTGT
>CALKYG010000471.1 GCA_938003575.1 uncultured Alphaproteobacteria bacterium | reverse complement strand
TCAGCGCGGCCATGGCGCCCTCGCCCGCCGGCGCCGCCGCCTGCATCGCCTCCCCGCGGATGCGCAACAGACGGGCGGTGTCCGCCAATGAAATCGACCTTGCGGCGCAAAGCGCCGAATACTCGCCGAGCGAATGGCCGGCGACGAAGCGGCTGTCCGATATGTCGAGCCCCGTTTCCTTCTCCAGCACCCGGATCATCGCCATCGAATGCGCCATCAGCGCCGGCTGCGTGTTCGCCGTCAGGTTAAGTTCCTCCGGCGGACCCTCCCACATGAGTTTCGAAAGGCGGCGCCCGACGGCGTCGTCGACCTCTTCAAATACTTCGCGCGCCGCCGGAAACGCCTCGGCCAAAGCGAGGCCCATGCCGACAGTCTGGCTGCCCTGACCGGGAAAAACAAAGCATCGCGCCATCGCGCCGCTCCCTGATTTTCAAATCGGCCGCCCCTTAGCCCAGCATGTCGGGGCTGGCAAATCGTGCCGGTCAGCTTCGCCAGAATGCGGGCGTCAGGATCACCAGAACCGTAAAGAATTCAAGGCGGCCGAGAACCATCATGCACGAAAGAACCCATTTCGCACCGGATGGAAGCGACTGGAAATTGCCGGCGGGACCGATCACCTCGCCCAGTCCGGGACCCACATTCGCCAAAGCAGTCACCGACCCTGTCAACGCGCTCAACAGATCGACACCGAGCCACGACAGAAGGAATGTTGAGACGATCAGGGAAAACAGGAGCATGACCAGGAACGACAGGATCGCGAATGCGACGTCGTCCTCCACTTTTCGGTCATGATAGAGCACCGGGTGGATCCGGCTCGGCGAAACGATGCGCGTCAGATGCGCAATCGCGAGGCGCCCGAGAATCTGGAACCGGTAGATCTTTATGCCTCCGGCGGTTGAACCCGAACACCCGCCGATGAAAGTCAGAATGAAGAAGACGCCGATCGCGAATGGTCCCCACAACTGATAATCCTCGCTCGCAAAACCCGTCGTCGTGGTGATCGAAACGATATTGAAGGCCGAGGACGCCAGCGCTTCATGCGGCTCCACGCCGGCGCGCATTCTGGTTATTGCGATCAGAAGAATGGCCCCCGCCAGAAACGCTAGAAAGCCGCGCATCTGAATGTCAGTGAAGAACGCCTGAAACTTGCCGCGCGCGAAGCGGATATACGCGACGAACGGCAACGCGCCGGCGATCATGAAAACCGTCGACGCCCACAGGACGGCTTTGCTTTCATAGTATCCAAATGAAGCGTCGTGCGTCGAGAATCCGCCGGTCGAAACAGTCGTCAACGAATGATTGACGGCGTCGAACCAATCCATGCCGAGCGCTCTGTATGCGGCCGCGCACAGCGCGACGAGGAGAACGAATACCGCAAAAATCCATGCCGCCAGATCGAACGCCTTCGCAACGATCTTTTCGGAGGTGTCCGAGCTCTCCGTGTGAAACAGCTGCATGCCGCCGACGCGAAGGAACGGCATCATGATGATCCCGAGCACGATCACGCCGACGCCGCCGATCGCCTGCATCATCGAACGCCAGAGCAGGACGGCGGGCTCTGTCGAGTCGAGGCCGGTCATCACCGTCGAACCGGTAGTCGTCATCGCCGACACCGCTTCAAAATACGCGTCGGTGTATGACAGACCATGCGCCGCGAGCGGCAGGGCGCCGAAGCCGGGCAGAACGGTCCAGGCGAGCGCCGTCAGCAGAAAGCCTTGCCGGCGATCGAGCTCGAAGACGGCCGCCGCAGGGCTGAGCGCCATCAGCACCAGACCTGCGAACGACGTCGCCAGCGCCGCAAGCACGAAATCCGCTCCGGGCTGGTGGAACGGGTCGGGGGCGACGAGAAGCGGGACCAGCATGAACGCCGAAAATGCAATCAGAAAGGCGCCAAGGACCCTGAAAACTGGGGTAAGAGCAATCACGGGCTGGCCGTCTACGCCGTTTCTCGCTTCCGGAAAAGGTCGGCGCGGCGCCGATCCGCCCTTGCGCCGCCCTCCGTCATAGGCTACTTGCCGCGCCTTCCGAGCGATGGCCGGAGCCGCCGGGCCCTTAAGGGTCCGGTTCGCGGGATGGTCCCGTCGGGTTCCGGGCCAAAGGCGGCCGGCGCTTCCAGCTATAGGCGCAGGTCCGTCTCCGTCGCCTATTTGGAGCTGGTTTGATGCCTCTTTACGAGCATATCTTTATTGCGCGTCAGGATATTTCCCCGGCGCAGGTCGAGGGACTGACCGAAACCCTTCAGAAGATCGTGACCGACAATGGCGGCAAGATCGCCAAGGCGGAGTACTGGGGCCTTCGTTCCCTCCAGTACAAAATCAAGAAGAACCGCAAGGGTCACTACAGCCTCTTCAACATCGACGCTCCGGCGGCGGTCGTGCAGGAGCTTGAGCGTCAGGAGAAGATCAACGACGACGTCCTGCGCAGCCTGACGATAAGGGTCGACGAACTCGACGAGACCCCCTCGCCCGTGCTTTCGCGCCGCGACCGCGACGGCAGGGAGAGAGACGGGCGCGATCGCGAGGGCGGCAGGGACGGCGGCAGGGACCGCGATTTCGGCGACCGCGGCGGCGACCGCGGCCGCAAGTTTTGATAGGAGCGAATGATCATGGCGAAACCGTTCATGCGCCGCCGCAAGACCTGCCCGTTCTCCGGCGAAGATGCGCCCAAGATCGATTACAAGGACCCGAAACTGCTGCAGCGTTTCATTTCCGAGCGCGGCAAGATCGTGCCGTCCCGAATTTCAGCCGTTTCCGCAAAGAAGCATCGTGAGCTCGCGCGCGCGATCAAGCGCGCGCGTTTCCTGGCGCTCCTTCCCTACGCGTCGGAGTAAGCGCCATGGAAGTCATTCTCCTTGAACGCGTCGAAAAGCTCGGCCAGATGGGCGATGTCGTGAAAGTCCGTCCGGGTTTTGCGCGCAATTTCCTTCTTCCGCGCAAGAAGGCGCTTCGCGCAAATGAAGAAAACAAGAAGGTGTTCGAAGCCCAGCGTGCGGAGCTCGAGGCCCGCAACGTTGAGCGACGGAAAGACGCCGAAGCTGCGGCCAGGAAACTCGACGGCCGTTCCTTCATCATTATCCGCCAGGCGTCCGAGGCGGGGTTGCTGTTCGGTTCGGTGTCGACGCGCGACATCGCCGATGCGGCGGCCGGAGAAGGGATCAAGATCGACCGCACCCAGGTGCGTCTCGACAAACCCCTGAAGTCGCTGGGTATTTCCAAGGTGCGCGTGATGCTGCATCCGGAGGTCGCAGCGACCATCGACATCAACATCGCCCGTTCGGCTGATGAGGCCGAGCGCCAGGCGCGCGGCGAGAATGTTCTGATCCGTGTCGAAGAAGAGCCTGAAACGGCCGAATCCGAAACGGCGGAATTTTTCGATGAGAACGCGGACGCCGCAAAATCGGAATAACCGGCGCGTCAGCTCTGTGGATAGTTTGGGAAAACCGGCCGCTCGACGGCCGGTTTTTTTTGTGGTTCACCGTTAACCATGGCCGACGGCGCAAACCCTCTAAAGAATGACCCAAAAGAGCCCGCGCAGAGCGTCAGTGAACGCACGCCGTTCAGTCTTGAGTCAGAGCAGGCGGTGCTTGGCGCGGTCCTTTTCGACAACGAGATCTATTACCGGATCGCATCGTTCCTCAAGACGGAGCATTTCTTCGATCCCGTCCATCAGCTCATTTACAACACCTGCGGCGCGTTGATTAACCAGGGACGCCTCGCCTCGCCCGTCATGGTTGACGCATCTTTGTCTGCGGCGGCAGGCTATCAGGAAGCCGGCGGCCGAAAATATCTTGAACAGCTCGCGGCGAACGTGCCGTCAACGGCGGGCGCCCCCGACTACGCGCGGGTCGTGTTCGACATGTCGGTGCGGCGCGGCCTCATCGCCGTCGGTTCGGAGATGATCGAACGCGCGCGCGACGCTTCTCTCGACGATCATCCGGGCGCTCAACTCGCCGAGGCGGAGCAGGCCCTCTACAGACTTGCCGAGACAGGTAAATACGGCGGCGGCTTTGTAAGCTTCAGAACGGCGATCGCCGAGGCGATCGAACTCGCAGACGCCGCCGTCAAGCGCGAGGGCGGCCTTGCGGGCGTGTCGACGGGATTGCGCGATCTCGATCACACGCTCGGAGGACTTCATCCCTCCGATCTCATCATTCTCGCCGGCCGGCCCTCAATGGGAAAGACGTCGCTTGCAACCAATATCGCGCTGAACGCCGCCCGCGCTTACAGGGCCGAACGCCAGCCGGACGGCAGGATCAAGACGATCGACGGCGCGGTCGTCGGGCTGTTTTCACTCGAAATGGCGGCGGAGCAGCTGGCGACAAGGATCATTGCGGAAGTTTCAAATGTTCCTTCCAACGAAATCCGTCGCGGCGAAATCGATCAAGAACAGTTCGAGCGAATTTACCACGCGTCCCGTGAACTGGAGTCCTTGCCGCTTTATATCGACGACACCGGCGGACTTTCGATCGCGCAGCTTGCGGCGAGGGCGCGCCGTCTCAAGCGTCAGCACGGGCTTGGGCTTCTCATCGTCGATTACCTGCAGCTTCTGACGGGGAGCGGCGCCAAGCGCAATGACGGCCGCGTGCAGGAAATCACTGAAATCTCGATGGGCCTCAAGGCGCTGGCGAAGGAGCTCAACGTCCCGGTCATCGCCTTGTCGCAGCTTTCGCGTCAGGTCGAACAGCGCGACGACAAGCGCCCGCAGCTCGCCGACCTCCGGGAATCCGGCTCGATCGAACAGGACGCCGACGTCGTCCTCTTCGTATATCGGGAGGAATATTACCTGAAACGCGCGGAGCCCCGGCCTGACTCCGAGTCGCACGCCAAATGGATCGCCGACTGCGACTCGGCCCGAGGCGTCGCCGAGGTCATTATCGGCAAGCAGCGCCACGGTCCGATCGGCAAGGTCGAACTCGCTTTTGAAGAAAAACTGACGAAATTTTCAAATCTCGACCGTCGGTATGAGGCGTTCCCGCCCCATTGATCGCGCCGCGCCTTCCCGCGGCCGGAGAATAACCTTAAAGCTGCGCCGTGTTCCTGATATCTGGAGCCCATGCGCGCGCTCAATCCTCGCCTTGACATCGACCTTGCTGCAATTTGCGCAAATTATCGCCGCATGGCGAGCGCGGCGCCGCGCGCTGACGCCGGAGCCGTCGTCAAATGCGACGCTTACGGCCTCGGCGCCGAGTCGGTCGGGCGCGCCCTTCACCGTATGGAGAAGTGCCGCACCTTTTTCGTCGCCTATTCCGAAGAAGGCGAAGCGCTGCGAAAGGCGATCGGTCCGGATGCGGAAATTTTCGTCTTCAACGGCCCGATCGACGAAAGCCTCCTTTCCTATAGAACCCATGCGTTGACGCCGGTCCTCAATACGGTCGGACAGGCGGCGCTCTGGTGCAAGGAAATGGGCGGCGCGCCGGCCGCGCTTCACATCGACACCGGCATGAATCGTCTCGGCCTCGCACCCGACGACATCGCCGAAATCCGGTCGATGAAGGGGCTCGCAATCACTGTCGCGATGAGTCACCTTTCCTGCGCCTCGGACGCCCTGCATCCGATGAATGACCGTCAGCACAGGATCTTCACCGAGATTGCAAAACTTTTTCCTGACGCGAGGAGAAGCCTCGCGTCTTCCGGCGGCGCGATCCTTTCAACGGATTACGCCTTCGACATGGTGCGCATCGGCGTCGGCCTTTACGGCGTGAACCCGCAGGACAATTCGCCGAACCCGCTTGAGGCGGTTGCGTCGCTCACGGCGCCGGTCATTCACCTGCATGATATCGACCGCGGCGAAAGCGTCGGTTACGGCGCCAGCTTTGTTGCGGAAAAGCCGATGCGGCTTGCAACGGTCTTGCTCGGATACGGCGACGGCTATCCGCGGGCGGCGTCGAACAGAGGCGCCGCGTTTCTCTGCGGCTCGCTTTGCCCTATTGTCGGACGCGTATCGATGGACCTCATCGTGCTCGATGCGAGCGCTGTCGCGGCGCCTTTGTCAATCGGCGACCGGGCCGAGTTTTTTGGGCGAGACCATTCAATAGACCGAGCCGCGGACGCGTGCGGCACCATCGGTTACGAGCTTCTGACGGGCGTCGGCGGGCTCGCCCGACCGCGGAAAGGGCTTGGCGGACGCGTTCATCGCCGTTACCTCTGGAACGGCGCGCCGGCGCCTGAAGACCTCGCCGGCGTCGAGGGGAATTAGGTCCATGAACCCAATCGCAGCCGTCGGGCGCATCGCCGTCTCGTTGCTAGCCGAAATAGGCGCAATTTCGATATTCGCGCTGCGCGGCGCTTTCGCTTGGGCGACGGGTCCGTTCTACACGCGTGAATTTCTTCGGGCCGCCCATCGCATCGGCTTTAACTCCCTCCCCGTTGTCGGCCTCACCGCAATATTCACCGGCGCGGCGCTCGCGCTCAACATCTATGACGGTTCGGCCCGCTTCAATGCGGAAACGTTCCTGCCGCAGATCCTCTCGGTTTCAATCGTGCGCGAATTGGGGCCTGGCTTCGCCGCCCTGATGGTCGCCGGGAGATCGTCGTCCGGGATGGCGGCGGAACTCGGCGCCATGCGCGTTTCAGATCAGATCGACGCCATGTCGACGCTGGCCGTCGACCCGTTCAAATTTCTGATCTCGCCGCGCATACTGGCGACAACGATCATGTTGCCCTTCATCGTTGTCGCCGCCGATCTGATCGGCATCCTCGGCGGATGGTTGGTCGCGGTTTACGCGCTCGATTTCGAAGGCGCGACCTACATTCGCAATATCGACCAGTTCCTGACCAATGATGATGTCATCTCTGGACTGATCAAGGCGGGCGTATTCGGCTTTCTGATCTCCGTCATGGGCTGTTATTACGGCTACAGAAGCCGCGGCGGCGCACAGGGAGTCGGCGGCGCGACGCGGTCCGCCGTCGTTGCGTCGGCGGTTGCCATACTTGCGTCAAACTACGTCATGACATCGCTTTTCGTGGGCCTTTGAAATGACCGGCGCGCCTTCAAAGATCACCATTCGCGGTCTCAGGAAGTCTTTCGGAACGAAGGAGGTTCTGCGCGGAATCGATCTTGAGATCGAGAAGGGCGGATCGCTCGTCATTATCGGCGGTTCCGGGACCGGCAAGTCCGTACTCCTGAAATGCATTCTCGGGCTCGTCGCGCCCGATGACGGAGAAATCCTGATTGACGGCGTCAATATCCAGAAGATTTCATCGCATGAGCGGATGCGGCGCACGCGCGAGATCGGCATGCTTTTTCAGGGCTCTGCGCTGTTCGACAGCCTCAAGGTTTGGGAAAATGTCGCATTCCGGCTGATCTACGGCGAAGGTCGGGCGGGCCGCACGGCGCGCGCCCGGGCGATCGACTGCCTCGCCCAGGTAGGTCTGCCGAAGGAGGTTGGCGATCTTGCGCCGGCCGAACTTTCGGGCGGAATGCAGAAACGCGTCGCCCTCGCCAGAGCGATCGCGGCGGACCCGAAGGTCCTTTTCTTCGACGAGCCGACCGCCGGCCTTGATCCGATTACCGCGGACGTCATCAACCGCCTGATCATCGATCGCGTAAAGGCGCTTGGCGCGACGGCGATTTCGATCACCCACGACATGCATTCCGCCAAACGCATCGCCGACGAAATAGCAATGCTGCACGAAGGCCGAATCATCTGGCGCGGGCCGGCGTCTTCCGTCGAGGCGTCCGGAAATCCTTATGTCGACCAGTTCGTCAACGGACGCGCCGAAGGCCCGATCAAGATGTCGATCAAGAATCGTTGAAGAACGCAACCGCCCCTGCGTCCTGTCCCGATGATCACATATTGGAGATCGCACGCCCGCCTGTTGAGGGGATGCGCCTTCAAGTGGTCTATAAACCGAAGCCCGAAAGACATCAGAATGAAGCCATCACTCAGACTGGCGGCGATCGCCGCTTCACTCTTCACATCGGCATTCGCGGGTGAAACCCCCAAGACCGATGCGGTTGACGTTGCGACAGACTATCTTGCCGCATACAGCACGTTCGATGTTGCAAAAATGGCTCCGTTTTACGCGGATGATGCGGCATTCAACGATCCTACGTCGCACGGCCAGATTCCCGGTCAGGCGGAATTCACGTTCGAGGGA
>CALKYG010000470.1 GCA_938003575.1 uncultured Alphaproteobacteria bacterium | reverse complement strand
GAACTGCGGAGACGACCTCCGCCTTGCGGCGAATGACCCAACGCTTCGTCGATGGCGGAGGCAGATCCGCGAGCGTCAAGGGAAGACCGTCAGGGCCTATGACATAAGGCTCTTTTGATCTTGCTTGCGTCGCTGTTTGAGCGGCGGTCATGCTTGTCGTCCCTTCAAAATACGCAACTCAGTATGCGCACCATACGCGATGCGCTTTTAAGAAACGGCTAAACGCCGTGGTAAATTCATGTCTAAGACATTGATACGACGTGAGGATTTCGAGCCAGTTTGGGACGCACCATTGAGGGACCGACTATTTTCAATTTGATATTTATGCGGCGGTCTGAACGAGCGTTCGCCATAGTTCATCGGCCGTCGATATCACACGAGAGGCCGTCGAGTAGGCGCGCTGGGTCGATATCAGGTTTGAAAACTCCTGACCGATATCGACCGTTGAAATTTCCAGAGCCGCCCCTTCTATGGCTCCGGCGCTTCCAGTTCTCGCGCCAGAGATGCGCGGGTCGCCAGAGATCGCCGTATTTCGGAAAGCGGTCTTCTCGGCCTCTTCAAGGCCGTCAGGATTTACAAACAAGGCTAGAGGAATCCTGAAAATCGTATGCGTCTCTCCGTTCGCGTAGGTCGCGTTCACATTGCCGTCTGCGTCAATCTCCACCCCGGTTAGCGCGCCGAGCGCGGCTGGATCCGCGCCCGCAGGCGTTCGGTTGACATTGACGGTCTGGAGGCTCTGGAGGCTTCCTGCGCGGCCCGTCGATCCAGCTGGCGCACCCTGGAGGTAGAAGCCGGCCGAATTGACGAAATCGCCAAGAGCGTTCGTACGGAAATCTCCGGCGCGCGTAAACAAGAACGACGAGGGCCCGTTTGAAGCGGGGTCCGACGAAACGATAAAGAAGCCGTTGCCGGCAATTGCTGCGTTTGTCGCGATGTTCGTCCTCGTCACGGCGCCTTGCTCGCCGACGAGCTGACGCGCGACGGCGGCGACGCCGGATCCGACGACGCCGGCGCCGACGGACTGGTTTGGAAAAGCGGCGTCCGATGGGATGAGATTCGCGAAATCCGTCCGGACGCGCTTGTATCCAGTTGTCTGGCTGTTCGCGATATTGCTTGAAACCGCCTCAAGGCCGGCCGAGAACGCCGACAGGCTTGAAAATCCGATTGAAAAAAGGCCCGAGAAACTCATCGTGGTCTCCTCTATGCGCCGATGACGCGGCGGACGGCGGAAAGCGGGACGGCGCCGACTGCGGTTTCAAGCAGCGGTCCGGTTGCGCCGAACGTCGCGCCGGTGACATGGGTCAGCGACTGGATTGCATGAGGCGCGGCGCCGCCGCCTGCGTCCTTCGTCTGGATCATCAACGTGTAGACGCCGTCTGGCGCGGCGCTTCCATTCGACTGGTTGCCGTCCCAGTCGAAGTTGTGAACGCCCACACCCGGATCGCCGGCAAACTGCGCGACCGGCTGCCCTTTGTCATTCACAATGACAAGGCTGACGGAGGTCGCGCCGTTCGGCAGGGTATAGGACCAATGTGCGCCAGAACCCGTATTCAGGGCCTTGTCGCTGTCGATGACGACGGACTTTCCAATCATCATGAGCGCGCCGTCGCGGTCGGCGGCGGCCTGAAGCCCGATCAGCGTTTCCAGATGCTTGTTCGTCTGGATCGACTGTTCAACCGATGCGAATTCAACGAGTTGAGATGTAAATTTCTCTGTATCAAGCGGGTCGAGCGGGTCCTGGTTGCGCAATTGGGTGGTCAGCAAGGTAAGAAATGAGTCGAGATTGCCGGTCAGCTGCGAAAGCGCCGCGCCCGATCGCGACGCCTGAGCGGTTGTCAGTGGCGATATTTCCATCTTTGACCTCTAAATCCTGATGTCGAGCGCACCCGCGCTCCACTCCGCATGGAATTGCGGCTCATAAGCGAACGCGTTCTCGACAGCCTTGAACGATCGTGACCCGATGGGCTCGGCGGCTTCGAACTCACGCTGATTGAATGCAAAGACGAAGTCTCCTGAGTCGAAGGTCAGCCCCGCTTGCTGCAGGGCCTGACGCAGGGCCTGCTCGTCGCGAGAGTAGAAGTCAAAGGCGTCTTTATTGTCGAACGTAAGCGACAGCACAGCCTTGCCGTCGTCCCTGACCGCGAGCCGGCCATCGACGCGTCCAAGCTCGGGCGGGTCGAGGCGCAACTCAAATACGCTCGTCTTGTCAATTCGTCGTGCGAGAATTTCGGCGAACTCTGCTTTGAGCGCGGCGGGCGCGGGGGGAAGGCGCGGCGCCTTGGCTGTTGCGAGTTTCGCTTTCGCGGCCGCCGCGTCCCGTAGAGCGGCGGCGTCCCCAAGTGTTGTGACAGCTGGCTGCGCAACTGTCGGCGCGGCCCCTGCCGGCGCGGACGCCGATGCCGCAATGATCGCCGGTTGCGCATTAATGGCCGCGGGCGAGGCTTGCGACGGCCTGGCGATGAGAGTTTCAGCATCGGTCGGAGGCGCCGTTTCTTGAGACAAGTTCGCCGCCGCCGGAGCCGCGCGCCGGGGTTCGGGCGATTGTTGCGACGCCTCGGCCGGCTGCCGCGAAGATTGCGCTTCCGGCCTCGCGCCATGCGCCTCCAGCGCGCGTGCGGCGCCGGTCTCGAGCGATGCGGCCGCAAGCGCATAGGAGAATTCCGGCGACGGCTCACGCATCGCATCCCGTTGACGCGGTCTGGCGTCGCCGGCGTTCGTCGAAAGAATTGCAGCGTCGATCATGATGGCCTGAGAAGAACTCGCGCACTTATTGGCAA
>CALKYG010000469.1 GCA_938003575.1 uncultured Alphaproteobacteria bacterium | reverse complement strand
GGCTGCGCGCAAGGAAGCCTCGATTTCAGGCCTTTTATCCCGGCAAACGCCGCCATGCTGGCCGACGCCGATAACATCCGGCTCGACCTCGCCATCGAAGACAGGCGTTAGGCGCGCGATGACGCAGGCGACTTTCGAGCCGCCGATATCAATGGCGGCGACCAGGCCGCGATCTCGCACGGGTTTCAGTTGTCTCGCCATCGGTCTGCACCGCCGCCTTCTGATACGCAAACTGCGCCGACCGTGCGTTAAACGCGCTTACCCGTTCGACGGGGTCTTGCTGTCTACTGGTTCCGGTTCGTTGCGCTTTCTGATGACCATGCGCTCCGGGTCACGAAGATCGATATATTTGATCGGCTGGTCAAGCGTTCGCTGCGCGGTTTGCAGAAGCTCGATGTCAGCTATTGCCCGATCGTAATTCTCTTCCGGCAAACGTATCTCGACGTCATTATGAAGGCGCATATCCCAGCGCCGTTCGCCGACCCGTACGAGCGCGTAAATGCGTTTTTGCAGCTCTTCTTTTCCTGCAAGCCCTTTTCAGACGCCGCCGGCCGCTTCGGACGCGCCGGCGCCGACGATGAGGGGGCGGTTTGCATATTCGCCCGCGTCGCCCTCGCGGATGATGGCGCCCGAATCGTCAATAAGATAGAGAACGCCTTTCAATTGCCAGACAGCCGCCGGCTCTCGCTCACGGACCGAAACGGAAATCGTGTCAGGCAGCAGGCGCGTCACGGCGGCCGAGCGCACCCATCCAAGTCCCTCGATCCGCGCCCGCGCTTCGTCGAGAGATAAATGAAGAATGGAGGAACCGATTACAGGGCCGAGCGCATCGACAATTTCATCATGCGCCGTTTGATGCGCGCCGCGCAAAAGAACGCGCTTGACTTCAAGCCCCGATGACACGGCCGCGGCGTTCGCTGTGCGATCGACCGCGCGGCCCACCATGCTGAAATATCCGCCCGCCCAAAGAACGAGGCCAACCAGCCCAAGAATGATCAGCGAGCCGGCGACGCCCGCGATCGTATACTCCTCGAAAATCGAATAGAGGCGTTCAATGATCGTAGGTTGTTTCGCCTTGCGGCCGCCCTTTTTCTTTTTCACCGCTGGCATGAAGCATCCTCCACAATCCATTGGCAGAGATCAGGAAAAGAAATTCCAAG
>CALKYG010000468.1 GCA_938003575.1 uncultured Alphaproteobacteria bacterium | reverse complement strand
AAATGCGCTCGCAAGGAGGGCAAGGTAGGTGAAGAGGCCGACAAAGCCGGCGCCGCCAAGCATCTCGAAATAGATCGAGTGCGCGGCCTTGGCGCGCGGCGCCCGGATTGGATCGACCTTTTCAGCGAGCTCTGGTTGGTAGGGGTTTCTAAGGCCGGCCCCTGTCAGCGGGTGTTTCAGGGCGAATTCCGTGTTGATGACCCAGGCGTCGACGCGGCCCATGAACGATTCGTCCTTTCCCGCCTCCGCGATGGTCGACATCCGTTCGGTCCAGCTTGCCGGCATGAAAGCGATCGCCGGCATGATGGCCAGAACGCCCGCCGCCAGAATGGCGAGCTTGTGACGCGAGCGAACCCAGAAAAACAGACTGAAGGCGACGAGTGAGATGAAAGCGCCGCGCGATTGCGTGCCGAAGACGGCGAATATCGACATCAGGAAGAGCGCGCCGAGCGCGGCGCGCAACCAGGGCCGCGCCGCCTCGCCCCGCAGATACAGGATCATCGGCAGGACAGCTGCGATCGCAATGCCCATGTGGTTGTTGTCCTCAAGAATCGTCGAGGGCGCGCCCTGAACCCTGTACTGGCCGAGCGTGAAGAGCGTGAAGAGGGCGCCTTTTGCCGCGAAGAAGCCGATCGAAAGCACGAGCGTCCAGATCAGCGCGTGCGCGCGCAATTTCGTGTTCGCCATTTGCGCGCAAAGGATCGCAAAAAGCAGCGTTTTGATGAAGCGGTCGAAGTAGACCGCGGAATTCTGCGGATCGAGCGAATTCGCCTGAGACACGAACAGCCAGCCGGCGACGGCGCAAAGCCAGAAGGTGATGCCGTCGATCCTGAACCTTGCAGCCTCGCCGCGAATGATTATGGCCGCGATTGTCGCTGCAGCAATGATGAGATTGAGGGGCGCTCCGAACGCGCCGTAGGCCAACTGATGCGGCGTCATCAGTGAAAACCACGCCCAAAGGATCATCCCGATAAACGGATAGCGCAGGGCGGCCAGAAGCCCGCCGATGATGACCGCGAGAAGAAGCGCGTCGCGCATGTGATCTCACACCGTTTTCTCCATCCTCCCACGATCGGGCGGCCGGAGCGATGGACCGCGATGGCGGCCCTGACGAAATGGTGTTCCCTGCCTTCAAGAAACAGGCCGAAGGCGCTCGTCCTGCCGGCTGAGCCGCGCCGCCATTAACCAGTTCGGTCCGCATTCCAATCGGAAGGTCGCATGAGTGCGCTGTTCCGCCAGAACCTGCGGGCGTGCGAAAAAAGATCATTGGCCAAGAATAAGATGGCGCCGATAATGCTTAACGGCGTGAGCAGGCTGACGGTTCGCGTTTTGCGGCCGGGCCGCACGCCATTGGCGAGGTTAAAACGCCGTGCAAAAGAATAAGGGCCTGAAAGGAAAACTGTTCAATGTCCTCGCCAAGCTATTTTGAGGTCGATCTCGACCGACTGAACGAGATTGCGGAATCGACCGCCGAATCCTACCGCAACGCCGAGCCCTTCCCTCATACGATGATCGAGAATTTCGTTAAGCCCGAAGTTCTGGAGGACGTGCTCGCAGAATGCGAGCGCGGAGCGGGGCGCTGGCATCACATGAATGACGAGTTCCAGAACAAGTTCGCGACGAGCCGCACGTCCGAGATGGGCCCTAAAACGCGAAACCTCATCCAATTCCTGAACGGCCAGGAAATGCTGGAATTCCTCGAAAAGCTGACGGGGATCTCGGGCCTCATCCCTGATCCGCAGCTTGCAGGCGGCGGCCTTCATGAGCTCCGGTCGGGCGGCTTTCTGCGCGTCCATGCCGATTTCAACTATCAGCGCCATCTGAAGCTCGACCGGCGCATCAATCTGCTTCTCTACCTCAACAAGGACTGGGATGAGTCTTACGGCGGCAATCTCGAACTCTGGGACAAAGGCACGACGCGCTGCGTGAAAAAATATGCGCCGGTCTTCAATCGCTGCGTCATCTTCAACACGACGGATACGTCGTTCCACGGAAATCCGGAACCGGTGAAAGCGCCGAACGGGCGAACGCGGCGATCGATCGCGCTCTATTATTATTCGAACGGCCGGCCGGAAAGCGAAGTCTCGCCGCAGCACATGACGATCTTTCGCAAGCGGCCGCATGAGCGCACCGCTGTCGACGCCGGCAAGTCGATCCTGCGTCAGATCACGCCGCCGATCATATTTGACGGGCTTCGCCGCCTGCGGGGCGGCGCCGACTGACCGGCGCCGCTTCCCGCCTCCGGGTCTGATTGATAATTCCGGCGTCCAACTCCCGTCCAGGCGTTGAGGGGCGGCGGGGGCGGGTTCTAAGTCGTTGAAATCAACCGCGTCTCCGACAGGACTTGAACCTGTGGCCCCCAGATTAGGAATCTGGTGCTCT
>CALKYG010000467.1 GCA_938003575.1 uncultured Alphaproteobacteria bacterium | reverse complement strand
GAAAGGCCGGCCGCGAGCTTGCAAGCGCCGCTGCGAGGCATGACCAGCGAGCGGGGTTCATTCTGTTATCCGGCCTCTTGATTGATATCTCCGCACTCGGGCTCGTGCTGGTGTTCCTGACGACTCGCACGATGGATGCGGTAGCCGTCGGCCTCGCCGCGCTGTCGATTTTTGCGGCGTGGGTGCTGCTCAATATGCTGTTCGCAATTCATTACGCGCATGTCTGGTTCACCAGCGGGGACAGCGACCGCCCTCCGCTTGCCTTCCCGGGAGGCAGGCAACGCGCTTTCTCCGATTTCGTCTATTTCGCCTTTGTCATCGGCATGACATTTCAGGTCTCGGATGTCGCTGTCACGGATGCGGGCATGCGGCGCCTTGTCGTTTCGCACTCGATTCTCGCTTTCATGTTTAACGTTTTTGTACTCGCCCTCGCGGTGAACGCGTTCGGAAATCTCGTTTAGATCAATTGGCGTGCAAAGGCGTTCGCGATAAGATGGGTCCGTCCCCACGAAAGACAGGACAATGAAAGACAACGGCGATCCTGAAAGGCCCGGCGCTTCGGATGAGACGGCCTTTGACGTATTGATCGAGCGTATGAAGTGCGACATTTCAGAGGCTGAGCACGCGCAATTGAGCGCGCATCATGCCGCGCGCTTTCACGATTTGCTCGACGCCGCCCTGCGGGAGGCCGCCGGCGGGGCGGCGCATGCCGGAGAACGCATCCATGAAGCGGGTGAAAAGGCGAGGGCGGAAATGAAGGCCCACCCGGCGGCGGCAATCTCGAGTGCTTTTGCGGCCGGCTATGTCATAGGCAAGGCGATCGCCGGGGGGACACGCAAATGATCGACCTGCTGCGTGCGATCGGTGAGCGCGGCGAGTCCGCGCTGCGCCGGGGGCTGTGGTCTTTTGCGGGGGTCGGTTTCATCATTCTGACGCTTGGCTTTCTGACAGGCGCGTTGGTTGAATTTCTCGCTGCGTCGTGGCCGCGTTACGCAGCGCTCGGCGCCGGCGCGGCATTTCTTTTCATCATCGCCCTAATCTGTTTTGCGCGCGCGCCGCGCCAGCACGCGCGTCAGCAAAGCCCGACCGCCGCCAGCGCGCTGTCGATGCTTGAAAACTCAGGAGATTGGAAATCGGCGCTTCAAGTCGCGCTCATCGACGAGGCCCGCACCCGCCCGGCGCGCGCTGCCGCGCTGGCGGCGCTCGCGGGGCTTGTCCTCGGCGTACTTGACGGTCTGGAGGGCAAGCGCGCCGGCTGTCCTTGACCGGCGCTCTGCGCATCGCGCTTGAAGGTGTTTTCGGCGCGCGTCAAAAGGGCGACCATGCACGCAGAACCGACATCCCGCCGTTTTGTCTCCCAGCGTCTGAAGCTGCATTACGCCGATTGGGGCAACGCCGATGCGCCGCCGCTCGTCCTGATGCATGGCGGGCGCGATCATTGCCGCAGCCTTGACTGGGTCGCGCGCGACCTAGCCCGCGACTACCACGTCATCGCGCCCGATTTGCGCGGCCATGGCGACAGCGAATGGCCCTCTGACGGTGAATATCCGATGCAGGGGTTCGTTTACGACCTCGCTCAGCTGGTTCACCAGCTGAAACTTGCGCCTGTGACGATCGTCGCCCATTCGCTCGGCGGCAATGTCGCGCTCCGCTATGCCGGGCTCTATCCTGAGAAAATCAGAAAGCTCGTCGCGATCGAGGGTCTTGGCCCGTCGCCGAAAATGATCGCCGAGTGGGAGAAGACGCCGCTCGCCGACCGGGTGCGCGCCTGGATCGACAACAAGCGCGCCGCCGCCGCGCGCACGCCGAAGAAATACGCAACGCTTGAAGACGCGCTCGCGCGGATGAAGGAAGAGAACAAGTTTCTATCCGACGAACAGGCGCGGCACCTGACGGAGCAGGGCGCCAACTGCAACGAGGACGGCACCTGGAGCTGGAAGTTCGACCCTTACGTCAATATCTGGCCGTGGCTCGATATTCAGCAGACGGAGAAGGAAAAACTCTGGGCCGCGATCACCTGCCCGACATTGCTGGTCTACGGCGCCGACAGCTGGGCTTCCAACCCTGAAAAGGACGGTCGCGCCAGACATTTCAGGAACGCCCGCGTCGTCGTCATCGAAAAGGCCGGACACTGGGTGCATCACGACCAATTTGAGAGGTTTATGTCGGAAACGCGAACCTTCCTGGACGAATAGCGGCCGCTTGGCGCGTAGGGCGCTTGGAGCTTCGGGACGATCGCAGCAGGCATGCCGGCTCCAGATCCGAAGGCCTCCATTTTGGGAGCGCTCATTTGTGGAGTGGTTTCGGCAAGCAGTGAGATTCTCGACGCAGGGCCAAGGACCCGAAAGCGTGCGCGTCCCTTTGCGGCGGGGAGTGAGAGATCGCTTTCGAAATTTCAACTCAATGGCGAAATCAACAGCGAAAGCCGGTTACACGCAGCCGACTTCGCATTCGATCCAGAATGAATTTCAAATTCGCGAAAACGTCCGCAGCCGCCCGGAGCGGACATGTTAACGAAATTATTCTGGACAAGGGAACAAATAGGGAATAAAGAACAAAAGACGAACGAAATCCTTTTTCGAATCGGGCCGTCAGCGGGCCCAGCCGGATGGAGGCGTCTTGTGACAAAATCTGTTGAAATTCCTGGGGATAAAATCGGGAAAACCGGCGTGTTGAAGGACGTGGTCGGACTCGGCCTATTGCTGCTCCTCATCGCGTCGACCCAGATGGCGAGCTTCGTGTTCGGCGCCTGACGTCGGCCGTTTCCTTTTTGCACTGAACGGGGTGGCGCATGCCGGAACCGAAGGGCGATTTCGTCCACCTTCATTTGCATTCGGCCTATTCACTGTCCGAAGGCGCCATCAAGATTGGCAAGCTGAAAGACCTCTGCCTTAGAGACCGCATGCCGGCGGTGGCGGTCACCGACACGAATAATCTTTTCGGCGCGCTTGAAACGTCAGAGACCCTGAGCGCTGCGGGCGTGCAGCCAATCGCGGGGATTCAGCTCTCTCTGCTGACGCCGGAGCTCACGGGCGTTGAGCCGCGTCACGCAAGGGCGCCGTCGATCGTGCTGCTGGCGCAGAACGAAACCGGCTTCAACAATCTGATGAAGCTGTCGAGCAGGGCCTTCATAGAGTCCGCAAGCGAGGACGGTGTTTGCGCAGCGCTCGATTGGCTCGACGGCCGCAGCGACGGGCTGATCTGCCTGTCGGGAGGCTTTGA
>CALKYG010000466.1 GCA_938003575.1 uncultured Alphaproteobacteria bacterium | reverse complement strand
CAAGCCCCTGATCCGTCGCGTCGTCGAAGCGCTGCGGAGTTCCGGGCGCATCGAAGGCGTCATGATCGCGGCGCCGGCCGACGTGCGCGAAGCAATCGCCGCCGCCCTTGTCGACATCAGCAGCTGGTCCTTTGTCGAAGCGGAAGGGTCGCCCGCAAAGTCGGTCATGTCGGCGATTGAAAGAATCCCGCCGGACAGGGCGCTGCTCGTGACGACATGCGATCACGCGCTCCTGTCTCCCGACATGGTGCGCGAATTCCTTGGACACGCGACAAGCAGCTCCGCGGCGGCGGCCTGCGTCGACAGGACCGTCTACGAGCGACGGTTTCCAAATTCCCGCAGGACTTTCATCCGCCTCAGGGACCTCAGCTTTTCCGGAGCCAACCTGTTCTGGTTCGCCGGAACGAGGGCGAAAGGACTTGCCGATTTCTGGCGGCGCCTTGAATCCAGACGCAAGAATCCGGCTGCGATGGCGCGCGAAATCGGCGTTCTTACGGCCTTGAGCTACGTGTCTGGGCGAATGACGAGAATTGCGCTGGAGAAAACCATCCTCCGGAAAACCGGGGTCGATGTGCGGCTTGTCCCGTTGACGAACGCCGAAGCTGCGATCGACGTCGACAAACCCGAAGATCTCGCACTCGTGCGAAACATTCTTGCGCCAGGTTGATCAGCGCCGCAGAACCGCGATCGACAACACCGACAGCATCAGAAGCCTTCCAAGTCCGAGCGCAATCGCAGCGGCGACGACGCCAATGTGCGGCAGCAGCGCAAACATTGCGCCGATCAGACCCCCTGCGCCCAGCATCTGCGCAATCAGCGCGGCGCCGGCTTTTCCGCGTGCGACGGCGGCGGACTCGAAAACGACCGTTGCGATGCGAATGAACTGGTAAGCCGCCATTCCGGCGACGATGCTTCCGGCCGGGCGGAAATCCGCGCCGCCGACCAGAACGGCGATTTGCTCCCTGAACAGAATGAAAATCGCAATGAGCGGCGCCGCCGCCGCCATCGCTAGCGCAGCGGACTTCACCGCGACGCTCACCATCCGGCCGTGCCCCGCTTCCGCTTCGACGCGCGCAAGTTCCGGGAACGTCGCGTGATTGAGCATGTTCGTCGGGTGAGCGAGAAGGTTCGTCACATTCTGGGCGAGTTGGAAAAAACCGGCGGCCGCGCTTCCGGCGATCCCGCCCACGAGCAGGACCGGGACGGACTCATTTACAAGATCAAGCGTGGACACGCCGTTCGTCTTGATCATGAATGGAAGCCACGCCGGGTCGCTCGGCGTTTCAGCCCTGCCCGTAAGGCGTGGACGCAATGACCGTATGTGCAATTCGCGCCAACCGAGCGCCCACAGGCTTACGCCGTTGGCGAAGGCGCTGATAATCCAGACCGCGAGGAACGCCTCGACGCCGCCGCCCGAAAGAGCCGCCGCGACCGAACCGGCGAAACGAACGGCGGGCATGACGGTCATCTGCACGCCGAGCGTTTTGAACTTGCCGAAAAGGCGCAGAATTCCCGTCGGCGTCGCGCCCATCAGGAAAGGAACCGCCGCCGCATAAAGATAAACGAGGCGAAGAACATCGGCGTCCCAATTGAACCAGCGGGCCGCAAGCGGCGCCGCGATGACCGCTAGCGCGACGCCAATCGCCGCAGACAACGCGTCGATGCGCGCTGTATAGCGAATGAGCCGCTTGAAGAGATCGCCGTTTTCAGAAGCGATCAGCGGCGTTCCGAAGCGGATGACCGCCTGCCACGACTGGAAACGCGCAACACCGGCGATCGTCATGGCGTAAGCGTGAGCGAGAACAAGGACGCCCATGTCATGCGGGCCGAGGGTCCGCGCGGCGATCGCAAGATAGGCAAGGCTCAATACGCCCCCGGCTCCCTTGCCGGTGACGAGGGCGCCCGCATTCCTGAAAATCCGCGCCACGGCGGTCTCAGGCGATCCTTCCGCATTCGCCGCCATTCAGCGCCTCGCCCTGAAGAAAGCGCGCAGCATGACGGCGGATTCCTCCGCGAACGGCCCCTTGCGGATTTCGGGACGCCAATGACAGGTCGGCTGTTCGAAGAATTTGGGGCCGTGGATCACGGCGCCGCCCTTCGGGTCGTCCGCCGCAAAAACCAGACGCGCAATGCGCGCGTGCGATATCGCGCCGGCGCACATCGCGCACGGTTCAAGCGTCACAAAGAGCGTCGCCCCTGTCAGCCGGTAATTTCCAAAGCTTGACGCCGCAGCGCGCAGCGCGCGGATCTCGGCATGCGCCGTCGGATCGTGAGTCGATACCGGCGCGTTGCCGGCGCGGGCGACCACTTCCCCGCTGGCGCTGACGATCACGGCGCCGACCGGCGCCTCGCCGGCCTCGGCGGCGGCGCGCGCCTCTTCGAGCGCGATCTTCATCATCCGGTTTTCGAAATCATCCGCCATGGCCGCCTTTTAGGCGGCGTCAGCGGACCGCGCCAGCGTTTGCGGCTTTTCGGCGAAACAAAAGGCGGTGACGCCGGCAAGCTTGTTGAACGGGAACAATGCAGCCCGTTCAACGTCGTGAATGGCGACCAGCGCCTTGCTCAACCAGGCCGGCGCGGGTTTCAGGGCGCTTGCCGTCGCTTCGCGATCGCCGTTCATCGCCCGGTCCGCGATGCGCATCGCCGCGACAGCCGGAAACAGCATGCCGAAGAAATATCTCGACGCTTTCGGCTCGAGTCCGGCGTCTCTCACCGAGCGCTCAAGCGACTCGATCGTGTAGCGGCGGCGATGTTCGAGAAATTCGTCGTGCGACGACCAGAGAAAACTAAACGCCGGCACGGAGATCAGGAATTGAGCGCCGGGGGGCGCAATCCTCGCATAATCGGAAATCAGTGCGACATCGTCATCCACATGTTCGATGACATCGATCATCAGGATGAGCGAGGCGTCGGTTTCAGTCACTGAGCGGACATAGTCGACCGGACCCCGATCGTCGGTCGCCAGAAACTCGTCGGAGTAATTCGGATCAACGCAAACCGCGCTCCGCGCAAGGCCGGCTTCGGTCAACATTCGCGAAAACACACCCGATCCGGCGCCGACATCGAGGATGGAATCGCGCGGCTCGTCGCCGATGAGCGAGCGGATCGCCCTGCCCTTCGAGATATAATACCAGTGAGAGGAAGGATCGCCGCCGATCGCCTCTTCTTCCTTCAAATCCATCGCCGCCCTCGACAAAATCCCGTATTGGCGAGCATAAGACCCGAAACGCCCTTAAGGACGGATTAACCATGGCCGCTGATCGCGCGGAAAATGACGGCATGCCGACGGACGGGGAACGGATCGCCAAATATCTGGCGCGGGCCGGCGTGGCGTCACGGCGGGAAGCCGAGCGCCTGATCGAACAGGGCATCGTCACGGTCGACGGCAAGGTGCTGACGACTCCGGCGTTCAAGGTGACGCCGGGAATGGACATCCGGGTTGACGGAACGAGGGTTCGCTCCAAGGAGCCGCCGCGCCTGTGGCGGTATCACAAGCCGTCGGGCCTCGTGACGACGCACAAGGATCCGCAGGGTCGCCCGACCGTGTTCGACGCCGTGGCTGATCGCCTTCCGCGCGTCATCTCCGTCGGCCGTCTCGATCTGACGACCGAGGGACTGCTGCTGCTGACGAATGACGGCGCGCTTGCGCGGCAGCTCGAATTGCCGGCGAACGCGTGGGTCCGCCGCTATCGCATCAGGGCGTATGGAAAAATCGACCAGAAGGCGCTCGACTCGCTGTCGGCGGGCGTTGCGATCGACGGCGTTGATTACAAACCGATCAAGGCGACCCTCGACCAGACGAAAGGCGGAAATGTCTGGATCACCGCATCGATCACCGAAGGAAAGAACCGTGAAATCCGGAAGGTGATGGACTTCCTCGGACTTCGGGTGAACCGCCTCATCCGCACGGCTTTCGGTCCGTTCCAGCTGGGCGGGCTCCCGGAAGGCGCTGTCGAGGAAATCCCGTCGAAACAGATCAGGGAACAGCTTGGACAAAAAACCTGGGAAGCGCTTGGGATCTAGATCATGAGCGACATCATCAATCTCAATCGCGCCCGCAAGAAGAAGCGCGCCGCGGAAAAAGAAAAGGCCGCGCAGGAAAACCGGATCAAATACGGCCGGACCAAATCCGAAAAGCGCCGCATCGAGGCGGAAAGCGCGCTTGAGGAACGGACGATCGACGGGCATCGCCGCGATACGGACGACTGATGCGAATCATCGGAGGAAAGTATTCAGGCCGCCTGCTTGCGGCGCCGAAAGGGCGGGACACGCGGCCGACCGCCGATCGCGCCCGCGAATCCCTGTTCAATATTCTGTCGCACAAGGATGATTTTTCTTTCGACGGGGCCCGGGTCATCGATCTCTACGCCGGATCAGGCGCGCTCGGGCTTGAAGCGATGTCCCGCGGCGCCGGCTTCTGCCTCTTCGTTGAAACCGACGCGGACGCGCGCGGCGCCATCCGCGACAATATCGAGGCGCTTCAACTTTTCGGAAGCACGCGAATTCATCGCCGGTCCGCGGCGACGCTCGGGCCGAAGCCTGCGGGGGTGGGGTCCCCCTTCTCGCTTGCATTCGTCGACCCGCCTTACGGCAGGGATCTCGTTCGCCCTGCGCTTGATTCGATGAAAGCCGGCGCATGGCTCGCTCCCGGCGCGCTGGTTGTCGTCGAGCAGGGCGGCGGGGAAGAGCCTGTCGCGCCGTCATCGTTCAGGGAAGAAGACAGGCGCCGGTACGGCGCCGCACAAATCGGCATACTTCGATTTGAAGGATGAGGGCTTCGTGTTGTGCGACGGATGAGACGCCGATAGGGTCGCCGCCGGCAAGGAACGCGGGGATCCAATTGACATCGGATATCGAAATCGCTCGTCGGGCGAAACTGGCGCCCATTGCCGACGTCGCAGCGAAACTCGGCGTTCCAGCGGAAGCCGTCATTCCCTTCGGGCGAAGCAAGGCCAAGATAGACATATCAAGACTTGGCGATCTCAAGGCCCGCACGCATGGGAAACTGGTCCTCGTCACTGCGATCAATCCGACGCCCGCAGGCGAGGGAAAAACGACGACGACGGTCGGCCTTGGCGACGCGCTCAACAGGATCGGCAGGAAAGCAGCGATCGCGTTGCGCGAGCCGTCACTCGGCCCCTGTTTCGGCGTCAAGGGCGGCGCCACCGGCGGCGGCAGGTCGCAAGTCGTTCCGATGGACGACATCAACCTGCATTTCACCGGCGATTTTCACGCAATCACGTCAGCGCACAATCTATTGTCCGCGATGATCGACAACCATCTCCACTGGGGAAACGCGCTCGACATTGATCCGCGCCGGATTTCCTGGCGGCGCGTTCTCGACATGAATGATCGGAGCCTGCGCGACATTGTCATCGGCCTTGGCGAGAATAACGGCGTCGCGCGCCAGACCGGTTTCGACATAACGGTCGCGTCGGAAATCATGGCGATTCTCTGCCTTTCCGAAAACCTCAGCGATCTCATGGAGCGGCTGGGATCGATCATCGTCGGCCGGCGCCGGGACGGATCCCCCGTCACGGCGCGCGACCTGAAGGCCGGCGGCGCCCTGACGGCGCTCTTGAAGGATGCGGTCAATCCAAATCTCGTGCAGACCCTTGAGAATAATCCGGCCGTTCTTCACGGCGGCCCTTTCGCCAATATCGCACACGGGTGCAATTCAGTGATCGCGACGCGCACAGGACTTGCGGTCGCAGACTACGTTGTCACCGAAGCGGGCTTCGGCGCCGATCTCGGGGCGGAGAAATTTTTCGATATCAAGTGCCGGAAGGCGGGACTGCGCCCGGACGCGGCCGTCATCGTCGCGACCATTCGCGCGCTGAAAATGAACGGCGGCGTCGCGAAGAAGGACCTCGAAGCGGAAAATGTCGACGCCGTCATCCGAGGCGCCGTCAATCTGAAGCGCCATATCGAGAATGTCAGGCTGTTCGGCGTGCCGGCGATCGTCGCCGTCAATGCGTTCAACTCTGATACGGAAGCGGAATTCGACGCGGTCAAGTCGGCGGCGCAGAGCGCCGGCGCTGACGCCGTCCTCTGCCGTCATTGGGCCGAAGGCTCCGCCGGCGCCGAAGACCTCGCCCGCGCGGTCGTGCGCCTGGTCGAGGGAGGAGGCGCGGACTTCCGTCCGCTCTACCCGGATAATCTCAGCCTGACCGGAAAGATCGAAGCGATCGCCCGCAAAATCTATCGCGCCGGCGGCGTCGCCTATGAGGGGTCAGCGGCGAAGGCGCTGAAGCGGTTTGAAGACTCCGGATACGGCTCACTGCCGGTCTGCATGGCGAAGACGCAATACAGTTTCTCGGATGATCCGGAAAAGCTCGGCGCGCCGGAAGGGCATACCCTGCGGGTGCGGGAAGCGCGGCTTTCCGCCGGCGCCGGATTCGTCGTCGCGATTTGCGGGGAAATCATGACGATGCCGGGCCTGCCGAAAATTCCGTCGGCCGAACGGATCACCGTCGCCGCCAACGGCGACATTGACGGTTTGTCATGAACGCGTGACCATGCAGATCAACCCTATGGTCAAGGTATCGAAGCGTCGTCTCTTCGCGCTCGCGTTCGCATTGCTCGCGCTTTCAGCATGCGAGGCGGCGCCCGCGCCCGTGACAGCGCAGGCCGCGGTTCTCGATACGCAGCGCCTCGAGGCCGTCGCGGCGGCGCTGCAGGATGAAGTCGACCGCGGCGTTCGCGCCGGCTTCGTTGCCGGAATCGTGACGCGCGACGGCGAGACTTACGCGACGGCGATCGGCATGGCGGATATCGAAAATGGAGCGCCGATGCGCGTCGATACGCGGTTTCGAATCGCGTCCATGACGAAGCCGATCGTCACCGCCGCCATGATGCAGCTCGCAGATCGGGGCGTCGTCAAGTTGTCCGACCCCGTTGCGCGTTATGTCCCTGCATTTGCGAATGCGCGCGTTGCGACATCCGAAGAGCCTGATGAGACCGGCGCCATTCCGACAAGGCCGCCTGCGCGGGCGATTACGATCCGAGACCTTCTCAATCACACGGCGGGGATCGGTTATGTTTTCGACTCAGCCTCGGCGCTCGATCGAATGTATCTTGAAGCGAACCTCTTCGAGACGGAAGGCTCCCTCCCCGAGCGAATTGAAAGGATCGCAAGGATCCCGCTTTACGCCGATCCCGGAACCGAATGGCGATACAGCTATGCAACCGATGTCGCCGGGCTTGTCATCGAGGCGGCGAGCGGCCTGCCGCTTGAGACCTATTTGAAGAGAAATATCTTTGAGCCGCTGGGGATGAGGGACACGGAATTCTTCTATGATGCGACCGATCTTGACCGGGCCGCGGCGCTTCATGGCTTCGCTGAGGACGGCGCGCTTCGGAAACTTCAGGATGACGCGCCCGGCGGACAATACAACAAGGGGGGATACGGCGTCATTTCGGGCGGCGCCGGACTTATCTCAACGGTCCGCGATTACCTGCGCTTTTGTGAAATGATGCTGAGGGAAGGCGAACTCGACGGCAAGCGCGTCCTGTCAAGGGCGTCTGTCCGCCAGATGATGTCCGACATTCTTCCGCCGGAGGCGACGGCGCGTCTGTGGGAAAGGGATTACGCCTCTTTCGCCCTTGGCGGCACGGTCGTCACCAATCCGGGCGCCGCGGGCGGCGTCGCGGCGCTCGGCGAATGGAGCTGGACCGGCCTCTGGGACACATGGTTCGTGATCAATCCGGTCGACGGCGTCGCGGCTGTCCTCCTCGCGCAGACGCAGCCCGGGCCGCATGTTCCGCCTTCGCAGGCGCGCGCGATCGTCAAGCAAATCGCGTACGGGGCCGTGCGCCGATAGGCGTCATCGGGCAAGCGGATTTGCGGCGCGGGCGCCCCTTGTCGTCACCAGATAATCATAACCGAGGATGAAGAAGCGCGTATCGGCTCCGAGCTTTGAAAGCCCGGCCTCTTCAAGTGCGCGCCTTAGAGGCTCCAACGGGATGACGGCGTAGCCGTCCGCCGGAATGTCCTCGGCCTTCACGCCGATCGCTTCAAGCAGTTTCGCTGCGTCTTTTGATTTCGCATCGACCGTCGAGAAAAAGCCCTCCGGCGACGGCATGATCTTCGTCTGTCGTCCTTCGAGCGGAAGGATGAGGATGCGGAGCGCGTCAAGGCCGTTTCCCGCCGCGACGCCGTCAGTCAATGAGCCGAGATCGAAAGTATTCAGAAATGTCGTGCCCCTTCCAAGGTGGATCGCGCCGAATTTGAATAACGCCCGCGCCGGACGCCTGTCCGCTTTCGAATACTGGTCGAGGAATTGCCTGCGCATCAGCGCGATGCGGTCAGCGTTGCTCGCATAATTCATCCCGGCGTTATAGGCGCGGTATATCGCTGCGCTTTCCTCCAAGGCGGAGATGACCGCAAGGGCCGGCTTGTCGCCGGCGAAGGCGCCCTTCAATTCCGTGAACCGCTCAGGCGTCGCCGACGACATGAACAGCGCTCCGAGATTTCCGGCGGCGAGAGCGTCGCGTTCTGCATTGAGCACGCTATCCGCCAGCGCCTTCGCCGCCGCCGACTTTGCGCGCGCCCGAAGCGTCTCAAAATGTATGGTCGCCGAACCGATGAATTCCTGATCGACGCCCCAGAGCGCGTCGCTCCGTCGCCTGGCGTTGTCGATGAAATAGTCGGCGAGTTCGGCGTCCTCACGCATGACCAGAAACGGAACCGCGAGCGGCTGTCCCTCCAGCGCGGCGGCGAGATCGTCAGGACCGCCCCCGGCCAGGATCGGCTCGACCCATTCATCAGTAATCGGTCCTATCTCGGCGACGTGATTGACGACGCCGAATTTGCGCGCGGCCTTCGCGATCGCCAACGCGATTTCGGGCGGATCCGCATAGCCGTGGTCCTCGCCGACAAGAATGAACTGCGCGGACGGAAGCCGGTCGAGAATGAGCGCGGCGCCGGGACCAGTCAGCACGCCGTCATCGAGACTCATCGTGAAAATCTGCGGCTTTTCCGGCATGTCCGCGGACGCAGCCGACAACGCCGCGACAAGAGCCGCCGACAATTGAACCGCTGATTTTCTCATCAAGACCTCCCGCGCCTTTTTTTTGAAAGTTTAGTGCGAGCCGCCCTGTCCGCAATACCGGCGGGCGCCTCCCGACAGCGGCGCCCCTTTACTGGCTGGTGCGCCACGCCTATCTGTTTTCAGCTGCCCGGCGCGTCAGGACGACATTCCCCGGGGCCGTATCTCACAGAACGGGAGCTGCCTCTGGCGGAGACCGTGGTCTTCACCATGCGGCGCCCACCTGGTCCTTAGGGTCCAGGGCGAACCTGAAGTCCGACGGCCAGGGCGGCGCCTGTTTTTTTCGGAAAGTCGACGCTTGATTCTTCTGCCGCCTGTCTCGCCCCTCGCCCCGGGATCCAAAGCGATCCTGCGGCTGAAAATGACATCCGAGCGCAAGGCGGCGGCGAAAGCGCGGCCCGACGCCGGCAAACACGCCGCGAGAGTTTTCCTGGATAACATACCGGCGCCGGACGGCGCGATCATCTCGCTTTATCATCCGATGCGGGATGAACTCGACACGAAACCGCTTGCGGCGGCGTTGCTCGAGCGGGGATTTGCGATCGCATTGCCGGTGACGCCGAAGAAACGCGGGCCGTTGACTTTCCGGGCGTTCCGCAACGGCGATCCCCTGTATCGGGACAATTACGGCGTCATGACCCCGTATGCCGGCGCGCCGGAAGTTCGACCGATGATTGTCGTGACGCCATTGCTGGCCTTCACGCGCGACGGCGGCCGCCTTGGATATGGCGGCGGCTATTACGACAGGACGCTAGCGTCTTTGCGTGCGCAAACGGAAATCCTCGCCGTCGGTTTCGCGTATGCTGCGCAGGAAGTCGACCGTCTGCCGATGTCGGCGACGGATGAGCGGCTCGACTGGATCGTGACGGAACGTGAGGCGATCGACGCGCGCGGCGCCTCAAGGCGGCTCAAGTGAAGCTCGCGGTTTTCGGCGACATTGTCGGGCGGTCGGGGCGCACCGCGCTTGTCGAACAATTGCCGCGTCTCAGGCGGCGTTTCAGCCTCGATTTCGTCATCGTCAACGCGGAAAACGCCGCCGGCGGGTTCGGCGTCACCGCACGCATCGTCGAGGAAATCCTCGCCGCCGGCGCCGACGTAATAACGACGGGCAATCACGCCTTCGACCAGCGCGAAGAAGTCGAGATTTTCAGAAATGAGATGCGGCTGCTGCGGCCGCTCAATTTCCCAGCTTCCAATCCCGGCCGCGGCGCAGGCGTTTATCAGGCGTCCGATGGAAAGACCGTCATGGTGCTTCACGCGCAAGGGCAAGTCGGGATGCATCCATGCGACGATCCCTTCGCCGCTGTCGACAGCGCAATCGCGAGCGCGAAACTCGGCCGTGACGTCGATGCTGTCATTCTCGATTTCCACGCGGAAGCGACAAGCGAAAAGCAGGCGATGGGCCATTATCTCGACGGGCGCGCGTCAGCGGTTGTCGGGACGCACACGCATACGCCGACCGCCGATGAAAGAATCCTGTCGGGCGGAACCGCCTATGTCAGCGACATTGGCATGTGCGGCGATTACGACAGCGTCATCGGCATGGAGAAATCCGAGCCGATGAACCGGTTCATCACCAAGATGCCGTCGCAGCGTTTTCAGCCGGCCGCCGGTGAGGCGACGCTGTGCGCCGTCATCATCGAGACAGAAGCGTCAGGACGCGCGAAATCCATCGAGCCGCTGCGCATCGGCGGCTGTCTGCGCAACATTTCGCCGGTCACCTGACGTAGCTGGCGCCGTTGATGTCGAAGGTTGCGCCCGTCGCGGACGCACAGACGCCCGAAAGCAGAAAACAGGCCATCGCAGCGATTTCTTCAGGATCGGCGACGCGGCCGAGCGGAATTTCAGCCGTCGCCCGCCGCCGCGCCTCAACATCCTTGGGGGCCATGCGCGTTTCGACCCAGCCCGGCGCGATCGCGTAAAACAGCATGTTCTCCGGGGCGAGCTGACGGGCGAATGTTTTCGTCATCGCCAGCAACCCGCCCTTCGAGGCGGCGTAAGCGGCGCCGTCGATCGAGTCGCCGCGGTGCCCCGCCCTGCTGGCGATATTGACGACGACGCCCCCGCCGACTTCTCGGAAATGCCTTATCGCCGCGCGGCAGATGTCGGCCGGCGCCAGCAGATTGACGGCCAGCGTCGTCTCCCATGAGCCGCGCCATTCCGCTTCGTCTGCGGTGAGCGATGAATCGGCATAGACGCCCGCATTGTTGACGACGCCGTCAATGCGGGGCGTTAAGGCCAGAACCCTTGCGACAAGCCGTGCTCCGGCTCCGGGCTTCGACAGGTCTTCAAACACGAGGCGCGAGGACGGTATCGAGCATTCGCGGGCGACTTCTTCGATCGCGGCCCCCGGCCCCGTCGCATGAAGAAACAGTTCCGCGCCAAGATCGGCCGCCTGGCGCGCAATGGCCGCGCCGATGCCCCTTGAGGCCCCTGTCAGCAGGATCGTCCTGCCCTTTAACGTAGTCATTCGCCGCTCGACCCCTTGAAATCGCCTGCAAGGGCTTGGTATTGCCCCCACCTTCCCAATTCAAGGCACGCACAGAGGCGACGATGGCCGGACACTCGCAATTTGCGAACATCATGCACCGCAAGGGCAAGCAGGATGCGAAGCGGTCGAAGCTCTTCTCTAAGCTGTCGAAAGAGATAACGGTCGCCGCGAAAATGGGCGCGCCTGACCCCGCCTTCAATCCTCGCCTTCGCCTCGCAATCCAGGCGGCCAAAGCCCAGTCGATGCCGAAGGACAATATCGACCGGGCGATCAAGAAAGCAACGGGCGGCGACGGCGCCGGATACGAGACAATTCGTTACGAAGGGTTCGGACCCGCAGGCATCGGCGTCATCGTCGAAGTGTTGACGGACAATCGAAACCGGGCCGCCGGAGAAGTCCGCTCGATATTCACAAAGAACGGCGGAAACCTCGGAGAGACAGGCTCCGTCTCGTTCATGTTCGATCGCGTCGGGGCCATCGAATATCCTGCAGGCGTCGCCAGCGATGAAGCGATGCTCGAAGCCGCGATTGAGGCTGGAGCGAGCGATGTTGAATCCGATGGTCAGACCCACATTGTCTACACTGCAGCCGATGAATTGGCGGGCGTCGCTTCCGGGCTTGAAAAGGCGTTCGGCGAAGCCTCGACCGTGAAGCTGGTCTGGAAGCCGCAAAACCTCATCGCCGTTTCAGGCGATTCCGCCTCGACCTTGATGAAGCTGCTCGACGCGCTCGACGATTGCGACGACGTCCAGAATATCTACGCCAACTACGACCTGTCGGCGGAAGAGATGGAACGGCTCTCCGACTGACGGATCAGGCGACCGCGGTTGACGCCATGCCGTCGTCGGCGAGGCAGCGCGCAATCACTTTTGACAGCTTGTCCTGACTGATCGGCTTTGACAGGAAATCATCCATGCCTGCGGCCATGCTCGCTTCGATATCCTGCGTCATGACATGCGCAGTGAGGCAGACAATCGGCGTTTTCTCACGGCCCTTTTCAGCTTCAAAAGCCCTGATCCTGCGCGTCGCCTCATAACCGTCCATGACCGGCATCGAGACGTCCATCAAGACGAGGTCAAAGGCGCCTTTCGAGAATTCAGCGACCGCCTCTGCTCCGTTGGCTGCGATCGTCACCTCATAGTCACGCGGCGCCAGCATGTGGCGAATAACGAGCTGATTGACTTCGTTGTCTTCGGCGACAAGGACGCGGACACGTTCGGCCGCGGCGGGCTCCGTCGCTTTCGGTTCTTCATCATCGAGTTCGGCGACCTCTCCAAGAGGCTGGGTTCTTGAGAGGATCTGGCCGATCGTCGACAACAGCAGCGACGCGCGCGCGGGCTTCACCAGATATCCCTCGACGCCGATTTCGCGGAATCGCCGGGCGTCGCCAGGCTGGTCGACCGATGTCAGGATCAGGAGCGGCGTCGCGGAGATTTCGGCGGATGTCCGGATGTTGCGCGCAAGCATCGCGCCGTCGACGTCCGGCATGAAGTAATCGAGAATGGCGAGATCGTAAGGGTCGCCGGCGGCATTCGCAGCAAGCATCGCATTCATCGCCTCTGCTGCGGTTTCGACGGCGTCTACACGAAATCCCCATGCGCCGAGCTGTTCAAGGCCGATCTGGCGGTTGACCTCGACGTCATCGACGATCAGCACCCGCCGGTTATGCGCAATCACCAGCGAGTCCGTCCTGCTTTGGGCGGACTCGGCGATCGGCAGTGAAAGGTCAAACCAGAAATTGGAGCCGTCGCCGACCGCGGACGCGACGCCCAGCCGGCCGTTCATCGCTTCAACGAGACGCTTGGAGATCGAAAGTCCAAGACCGGTGCCGCCGAACCGGCGGGTCGTGGACGAATCCGCCTGTGCGAACGAATCGAAAATCTTGGCGAGCTTGTCGGGCGCGATGCCGATGCCGGTGTCGGAAACCTCAATGCGCAAATTGGCGGCGCCTTCGGTTACGCCGCCGGTGACGCTGACGAGAACATAGCCGTTCTCGGTGAATTTTACGGCGTTGCCGACGAGGTTTGTAATGATCTGCCGGATGCGGCCGCCGTCGCCGAAGAGCGCAGTCGGCAATGACGGCTGATAACGGAGGACGACTTCAACCTGCTTCTCGTGGGCTCGCGGCGCGACCAGCGCAACGACGTCTTCGATCGCCGTGCGGAGATCGAAAGGCGCCTCGTCAAGTTCGAGGCGCCCCGCCTCTATCTTTGAAAAGTCGAGAATGTCGTTGATGATCGTCAGCAACGCTGCGCCGGATTTGTGAATCGTCTCCGCATACAGCCTCTGGCGCGCATCGAGGCTGGTCTGGGAAAGGAGTTCGGCCATGCCAAGCACGCCGTTCATAGGCGTGCGGATTTCATGGCTCATATTTGCGAGGAACATCGACTTCGCCTGCGAGGCTTTTTCAGCCGCGATTCTCGCTTCCTGCAGCTGCGCTATGAGCGCGGAGCGCTCCGCATTCATCTTCTGCACTTCCGCCTGGGACAAATAGCCGAAAATGAGAACATAGCCGACAGTCGAGACAAGAACGGGAAACGCCGCGATCATCGGCGCGAACATGGGCCCGCCGAAGCTCTGCACAAGGAGATAGATGAATGCGGCCCCATAAGGAGACGTCACGATGACGGCGTTCGACGGGGTCGATCTCAATTGCGCCGTCGCCAGCATATAGCCGCCGAAAATATAGGCGAGCGCGAGCGCCGGCCCCATTGCGTGCCCGGCGTGCCACGCGATGATCGGCGCCGCCGCCCAGAAACCGCACGCCGTCATGCCGACAATCGCATAGCTGCGGCTCGAGAACGAAGCGCTCGGATCAGCGCGCATCCGTCTTTCGACCATCGAACGGCCAAAACCGGCGATCATCGTCAGGACGTACCAGACGAGCGCGATTTCGGGCCTCGCAACTGTCGTGAGCAACAGCCCCCAGACGCTGATATGAAGATAGCGGGCCGCCTGCGTCGACAAGACGGTTTTCAGCGCGGCCGAGGCGGCGTCGTCATCCGCCTTTACAGGCGCGGCAGCCGGCGACGTCTGCGCCGGATCGGCTTGATGCAGTGATATCATTCGCCCTCGCTCCCGCCGCCCCTCCGGCGTCAGGACGAAAAGCTATTGGGCCTTTCTTAATTCGGCGTTGCCCATGTCGACGGCCGGCGATCGCACGGCGCCGCGTAAACCATTTCGAAACCAAACAAACGGGGCGGTGAGGCAACGCAGAGCGATCCCGCATCGATACGATCAGCGGATGGAGACCTTTGCGGCCGGCTCCGCCGGCAGGCCGCGTTGCGCCGTTTCGCACAAGTGAATAGCGCCGGCCTTTCGGCCGGCGCCTGCTGTCCAGAATTCCATCGCTCTCAGGCGGCGGGATGCGCGCCCGGATCCGGACACGGAGCCTGCTTCGAACGGCGCCAGAGCAGCGCGATGAGAACCAGCGCAATGATCGGCGAACCGACGATGAAGAGCGTCATCGCCACCGCGCCGCCGGCGGCGACAAGACCGATAAGGGCGCCGATAAGCCCAACGACGATTCCGATCGCGGCGCCGAAAAGCCCAAGGATGATTCCGGCAAGGCCGCCGAATCCGGCGGCGATCGACTCGGCGACGGTCAGGTCAGTCTCAGAGAAATTATAAGCGGCGACCGACAAGGCGGCGCCGAGGAAGAGAATGAGAACGATCGGCATGTAAAGCCAGGCCATTCCGCCGCCGCGGCGTTCCGCCTGATACTCGATTTCTTGATTGGTCATGGGTTCGCCCCTTGCTGTTTTTGGCTGTCAATCCGGAGTCTTGAACGCGCTCCACTGTCGTTCAGAAGATCGCGCGCAGCCGCTGGTTATTCAAGTCGGCCCGTCGCAAGCCCGGCCCGATCCGTCGCTTTAAGGGCGGCGCGATATGCCGTATTGCGCGAAACGACTGGAGATCAAGACGGTTTAGGGCCATGGCGCAGAACATTCCGCTCCTCAGAACAGCCGAGATCAGCGTTCATCGCTTGCGCCACCCGGCCGAGCATGTGGACCAGCCGTATGAAGAGGTCGCTTCGGCCTTCATGGCCAACGTTGTCGAAGAGGGCGATTTCAATCTCGAGGTCGACGGAAAAGGCTGGCGCCTCTCTGAAAGCGACGTAATGTTGAGCAGGCTTGGAATGAGGTTCAGGGCCGGTTTCGACGGCGACCGGTTCAACGACACGTGCCTTTCGCTCACCTATCTTTCAGCGGACGCGGATCGCTTCGATCCGTCGGAAAGCTGGAGCCGGTCCAGCCGGTCAGTCCTGCCTGGCGACAATCGTATTCGATTAACGCCTCAGCGAGGAACTTGAGGAAAACCTCACCGCTTCTGATCTCGCCAGAGAGGTGGGACTAAGCATGTTCCATTTCGCGAGACTTTTCGACGAACTCGTCGGCGAGCCGCCGCATCGTTACCGGCTTCAACAACGATTGAAAGCGCCGCGCCGCATGCTGCTACGAGCGCCAGGCCGAAGACCAGGAGACGCGGACAGTGCGCCTTTACGGGAAGGACGCCGCAATCGTCACCGCCCGCCTTCACATCAAGGCGGCGCGCGGCGACTCGCTGACAGACAAGCGCCAGTGGTTGAGCGACACCTATATGCGCACCAGGAACGGCTGGCGCTAGGCCTTCGGCCAGGCGTCGCTGGCGCTGCCGCCAGAGAGCGCTGAATAGTCCGCGCTTGCCCGGCGCACGGCGCTGGGATACGGCCCCGGTCCTGATCGAAAGCGGGCGCCGCCGTGAAGAAGCCAACCGTCAAGACCGTCAGAAAATCGCCGCCGCGGGCCTGGCAGCGAATGCTGTCGGGCCGGCGCCTCGACCTCCTCGACCCGTCGCCCGTGGATATTGAGATCGAGGATATCGCTCACGGCCTTGCGCGGGTGGCGCGATGGAACGGCCAGACGAGCGGGCCGCTTCCGTTCACGGTCGCGCAGCACTCCCTTCTTGTCGAAGAATTCTGCATGACGTTGCGCCCTGAATGGCCGGTCAAGTGGCGTCTGGCGGCCCTTGTCCATGACGGACCGGAATTCGTGATCGGCGATATGATCAGTCCGTTCAAATCGGCGCTCGGTGAAACCTACAAATCGATCGAGAGGCGATTGCAGCGCGCGATCCATTTGCGATTCGGCCTCCCCGCCGACCTGCCTCACGCAATCGAAAAAGCAATCAAGCAGGCTGACCGGGCGAGCGCTTTTTTCGAGGCGACCCAGCTCGCCGGCTTCGACGCGAAGGAGGCGACCGAGCTCTTCGGCCCGCCAATCGGCGTTCCGGCCACAAGGATCGTCATCGAGCCGACCGAAACGGTGCAAAAACGCTTTGTGGCGCGGTTTGCGACGCTTCTCGCCGATTTCGACGCCGGACGCAGCAGGTAAACTCTGCGCGACTTCAACCGCCTGTGACCGTAGCATTCTTCATTCGGCCCGGATAAGCATCCATTATCTTGGCCATGTTGATCGTTTCCTCTCTCGCCGGGGCTGCGGAAGCCTACCGCAAACACCAGCCCAAAAGGGTCATTTCGCTCCTCTCGGAAGAGGAGACGGCGCCGGCTTTCGAGGGTCTCGATCCGTCAATGAGACTGCTCCTTTACGTCGATCGAGAGAGCTGCGCTGAAAGCATAAGCCGCGCAGCCAGCGCCCGGGCCAAGGAAATCATCGACTTCGCCAATGCATGGGACGGAAAGGGCGATATCCTGATCCACTGCAATCGCGGCGTGTCGCGGTCGACGGCGGCGGCATTCATCATCATGTGCATCAAAGAGCCGTCGACCCCGGAATCGGAATTGATAGCGCGCTTGAGAAGCGTCGCGCCGCACGCCGACCCCTGCCCTCTGCTCGTCAACTATGCGGACAAGCTCCTCGGGCGCGACGGACGGATGACCGATGCGATCGACGATCTTTGCCCGCCCTGCGCCGCGATCTCGGCGCCGGCGGCCTTGGTGAGGCTGTCGGCCTGATTTTTCCTGCGGGCGCGGTTATAGATCGCCGGCAATGTCCCGGTCCCGCACTTCCGTCGCCGCGCCGCCCGTCGTTATCCTGCTCAACGCCGTTCTCGCGGTTGTTGAAAACGACGATCCAAACTCGCTCTGCGTCAAGCGCGCTGACGGCCTTGGCCTGCCTTACGGTCCTTTCGATCCGGCGAGCCATCGCACATTCGAGCTCGGCCTCAGGACCTGGGTCGCCGAACAGACGAAAGTGACGCTCGGCTATGTCGAGCAGCTTTACACGTTCGGCGACAAAGGCCGCGATGCGCCGGCGGCCGTCATGGCGAGCGGCGACGCCTCGGCGCGCGTAATCTCGGTCGGTTACCTCGCGCTGTCGTCGGAGCCGGCGAAAGTCGCCGCGAGAGATGCGCAATGGCGGTCCTGGTATGATTTTTTTCCCTGGGAGGACTGGCGGCGCGGCGAACCCGGCCTTTTGAGGGATGTCGTGCTTCCCGCGCTTTCCGGCTGGGCGGAACGCGCCGGCGGCGATGCGCTATGCGCCGAAAGAAGGCAACGCATAGCCATTGCGTTCGGCCTTGGCGAAAGCGGCTGGGAAGAAGAGCGCGCGCTTGAACGCTACGAACTGATGTACGAAGGCGGCCTCGTCGAGGAGGCGTGGCGCGACCGGGCGGCGGCGGGCCTGCCGGAATCGAAAACCCCGCGCTCTGTCGCGAGAGCGACGGGACTTCCGATGACGTCGGACCATCGGCGCATTCTTGCGACCGCCATCGGACGCCTGCGCGGCAAGCTCAAATACCGCCCGGTCATATTCGAACTGATGCCGTCGGAGTTCACATTGCTGGCCCTGCAAAGGACGGTTGAGGCAATCGTCGGCTTTGAGCTTCACAAGCAGAATTTCCGGCGCAGCGTCGAACAGGGCGGGCTTGTTGAGAAGACCGGCGCCGCCATACAGCAATCGAGCGGCCGGCCGGCCGCCCTCTTTCGCGCCTCAGCAACGATCCGCGCCGACGGCGCCGCCCGGGGACTCGCCATTCCGCGTATGAAGGTCGGGCCGGGCCCTGCTTGACGGCTAAAAGCATCCCTCGTCCGCCAACGAAAATGATTGCTCAGATAGGCCTGTGAACCGGACGATCGTCCGTAACGGGAAGAAACGCCCGCTCGCCGGCGGCGTGCTGCGACCGGTTTGACGTCACGCCGGCCGCAACGGGAACGGTCGAAATCCGAGCCGCCTTCCGGCGCTTTAAGTGCGCGTCCTTCTTTGGCCGCCGCCGTCTCAGCGCAAATTGTCGCACTTCGCCCGCATGCGGTCGGAATGGTCGCGCACTGGCGAGCCCCTGATCAGGAAAATCAGTTGACCGCTCCCGGCCCCCGGGTTCAGGGTCAGGCCGTCGCCCATTGCGGGCGATTTTTTCCATCCTATATATGCTCATGTCGAGCATATATAGGATGGATTGGGAGACAAGAATGACTGTTCTCGATCTTGAAACGACGCGCCCGCCGAAGGCCGCAGGGCTTCCCTTCACCGACGATGTCGCGGCGAAAACCGACCATCTCTATGCGAAAGTCAAAAAGCTGATTACGCCTGCTGAGTGGCGCCTCCATGCGCCCTATGTCGCGGCGATCAACGACCTCAAGAAACAGAAGAACGCGGTCATACTCGCCCACAATTACATGACGCCGGAGATCTATTTCGGCGTCGGGGATTTCGCCGGCGACAGTTTGCAGCTGGCCAAGACAGCCGCGGAGACAGACGCCGACGTGATCGTGCAGGCGGGCGTTCACTTCATGGCCGAGACGTCGAAAATTCTGTGTCCGGACAAAACGGTCCTCATCCCCGACATGGAGGCGGGCTGCTCCCTCGCCTCATCGTTGACGGGCGAGGACGTTCGCTTGCTGAAACAGAAATATCCGGGCGCGCCCGTCGTCACCTATGTGAACACCTCAGCGGATGTCAAAGCCGAGACTGATATCTGCTGCACCTCGTCGAACGCGGTCGAGATCGTCGAATGGGCGGCGCAGGAATGGAAATCCGACACGGTCATTTTGATCCCCGACCGGTATCTTGCAAAAAACGTCGCAGCGATGACCGACATCAAGATCGTCACCTGGGCCGGGTCGTGCGAAGTGCACGAGCGATTCACCGCCGAAGACATCCGGGAGATGCGCGAGGCGAACCCCGGCGTCATCGTGCTCGCCCACCCTGAATGCCCGCCTGGCGTTCTCGCCGAAGCCGATTTCGCCGGAT
>CALKYG010000465.1 GCA_938003575.1 uncultured Alphaproteobacteria bacterium | reverse complement strand
AATGGAAGAACAAAAAATCCGTGTGATGCTTGTTGACGACGAGCCGCTCGCCATTCGCGGCCTCAAACTGCGCCTCCAGGAATTTCCTGAAATCGAAGTCATAGGAGAATGTTCGAACGGCCGCGAGGCTGTCAAAGAGATCAAGGCGCATGCGCCCGATCTCGTCTTCCTCGACATCCAGATGCCGGGTCTTGACGGCTTCGGCGTCGTTCGTGCGCTGATCGGCGCGCCGGCGCCGCTGATCATTTTCGTCACTGCTTACGACAAATACGCCATCGACGCCTTTGAAGCGAACGCGCTCGACTATCTCGTCAAACCCGTCGAGGAGGAGCGGCTGAAAGACGCCGTGCATCGCGCCCGTGAGGCGATCAAGACGCGCGCGGCGGCGAGCCGCGAATCGCGCCTCGTCGAACTTCTCGCCTCGTTGAGCGACGAAGATCGCGACCAGATCAAGGAGCTCATCCAGGATCCGTCATGGACCAACAAGGAACGCTATTCGGAGCGGCTTTCCTTCAAGGACGGTTCTAAGGTCGTGATGCTGAACGCCGAAGACATCGACTGGATCGACGCCGCCGGCGATTACATGTGCATCCACGCGCAGGGCAAGACGCACATCATCCGCGAGACCATGAAGACGCTGCAACAGCGCCTCGATCCTTCGCGCTTCCAGCGCATTCACCGGTCCGCGATCGTTAATGTCAAGAAAGTCAAAGAGCTGCATCCGCATTCGAACGGCGAATATTTCGTCATTCTGGAGAACGGATCGGAATTGAAGCTCTCGCGATCCTACAAGGATGTCGTGGCGCGGTTTCTTTAGCCCCAGACCGGTCACGATACGCTCGCCGGCTGAAGCGGTCGTCCGGATCCGGCGACGGGCCAGTCGCAAGGGCGGACGAAACCGCCGTCAAGAGTCTCCCCGCTCGTCGACGCGCATTGCAGCGTGCGGTTCATTGGACATCGCGCGCCGTCAAAATCCCGGCGGGCGGTCCCTTGCAACGCCAAGCGCTTTCTCGAGGGCGCGGCCGAGCGCGATGATCTTTCCCTCCTGGAACAGCCCGCCCCAGAGACTGACGCCGCGCGGCGTCCTGAATGTCTCGGTTCCCGCCGCCCTCGCCGCCTCGTTGAAAAGGCTGCGAGGCGGCGTCTGTGCGTAACCTGCTCGCAACACAAGCTGCGGATGCCCCGTCGCATTAGCGGCGAGGAGGGCGCCGCCTGCGTAATGAGGGCCGATCAGAGCGTCGAACCCTTCAAACGCCGCCGTCATTTCCAGCATCAGTTTACGGCGCAGACGGTCGATCTGCACATAATCGACGGCGGGGAAGAAGCGCGCGCGCCGCCACGTGTTCGGCCAGGCCTCGGCATCCTGCCACGACAGCTCGTCATCCCGGTCGGTCAGCGTCAAATCGGAAAACGCCGCCGCCGCTTCGACGACGACGATCGTTTCAAGCGCTGAAAAATCAAGCGTCGGCCACGGAAACTCCCGCATCGTGACGCCGAGCGACTTGACGGCCTTCAGCGCGGCCCGGTCGGCGTCATCGCCTTTCTCGAACCATTCCGGAACATAGCCGACAATCATCGTCTTCGGATCGGCTCGGCCGTCATAGGCGAAGCCATGCCGCGCCGCGCCCGGATCGTCGGCGTCATATCCGTTGATCGCGGAAAGAACGATTGCGGCGTCCTCAGCCGTCCGGCAGATCGGCCCAACCTTGTCGAGCGACCAGCAAAGAGCCATGAAGCCCGAACGCGAAACGCGGCCGAATGTCGGCCGCAGGCCCGTCGTTCCGCATCGCTCCGACGGAGACACGATCGATCCGAGCGTCTCAGTGCCGATCGCAAAGGTACAGAGGCCGGCGGCAGTCGCGGCGGCGGACCCCGCGCTCGACCCGCTCGACCCTTCCTTCAGGTTCCAGGGATTCCTGGTGACGCCTCCGAACCACTGGTCGCCATAGGCGATCGCGCCGCAGGCGGTTTTTCCCAGCAGGACGGCGCCGGCCTCTCTCAGTTTACGGACGACTTTCGCATCTTCATCAGGAATCCGCTCCCTGAAAGGCTCCGCGCCCCATGTCGTCAGAACGCCGGCGGTGTCTGCCAGATCCTTCACCGCATAAGGGATCCCGTGCAGCGGCCCGCGATCCTTGCCGCCCGCAAGTTCCTTGTCCGCTTTTGCGGCCTGCGCGCGCGCAAGATCGGGCGTAACTGTCACGTAGGAAGAAAGTTTCTGGTCGAATTTCCCGATCCGCTTCAGATAGATTTCCGTCAGGTCCGCGGAAGTAATCTGCCTTCTTCGCAGCCACGCGCCCTGCTGCCCGGCGCTCGCGTACGCGACTTCCTCTTCCGACCCCGGAAAAGCCGCCGAGTAGTCGCCGCCAAGCGTCAACGTGTTTTTCTGCGATCTGATTTTGGCGCGCGGCGGTTTCGGATCGAAGGCAAGCGCCGGCGCATCTGCGTTCGAAAAAGACACGCCCCTGATTTTCGCCAGCGTCTCAAGCTGACTTTCAATGCCCTCAAGCATCATTCGCCGTTCATCAGCAGTGAATGTCAGCGCATTCAGCTTTTCAGCCGCCTCGATCGTCTGTTCGTCAATTCGCCCGGGGAGCGTCGCCTCCGAAGGCGGCGCGGCGGTTCGGGGGCCGCCGCACGATGCTGCGCCGGCGAGCGCGCTGAAATAGGCCGCGGCCCTTATGAGGTCGCGTCGTGAGGCCGTCATCCGCCATCTCCCCCTCAATACGGCGCCAGCGACCATGCTGTCGCCCGCCGAAAAGCGCAAGCGGCTGCGGTTGACCGCGTCCGCGCCGGCGTTACAACCGCCGTGACTTCAAAGGGACGCTCCTATGAACCGTGATTTTTATGCGCGAATCGACAAGACGCTCGAGGATATCCGCGAACAGGGTCTTGAAAAGCGCGAGCGCGAAATCACGTCGCCGCAGGGGCCGGAAATCGAGGTCCTGCACAAGGGCGAGCGTGTTCGCGTCCTGAATTTCTGCGCGAACAACTATCTCGGCCTCGCCGACAACGCCGAGATCGTCAGGGCCGCGCAGGAGACGATGGACCGTTACGGCTTTGGCATGGCCTCTGTCCGGTTTATTTGCGGAACGACGGACCTGCACCGCAAGGTTGAGCGGGAAATCGCTTCCTATCTCGGTTACGAGGATTCAATCCTCTTCGCCGCCTGTTTCGACGCCAATGGCGGCGTGTTCGAACCGCTTCTCGAAGCGGAAGACGCGATTATCTCGGATTCGCTCAATCACGCGTCGATCATCGACGGCGTGCGGCTGTCAAAAGCGAAGCGGTTTCGTTTTGCAAACTCCGACATGGCCGATCTCGAAAGCCAGTTGAAGGCGGCGGATGCGGACGGCGCGCGGACGAAGCTGATCGTGACCGACGGCGTCTTTTCGATGGACGGCTATATCGCGAAACTGAATGAAATCTGCGATCTCGCGGGGCGTTACAATGCGCTGGTCATGGTCGATGATTGCCATGCGACCGGGTTTATGGGTCCGCAAGGACGAGGAACGCCGGCGCATTGCGGCGTCGAAGGGCGTGTCGACATTCTTACCGGGACGCTCGGCAAGGCGCTCGGCGGCGGGATGGGCGGCTACATCTGCGCAAAGGCGAATGTCGTGCATCTCCTCCGCAATCGGGCCCGTCCCTATCTCTTCTCGAACGCGCTGACGCCCGCGCTTCTCGGCGCGACGCTGAAGACGCTTGAACTCGTCAGGAACGGCGACGCCTTGCGCACGCAACTCTTTCGCAATGCGAGGCGGTTTCGCGACGGCATGGCGAAATCGGGCTTCAATCTGCTCCCCGGCGAGCATCCGATCATTCCGGTCATGCTCGGCGATGCGCGCATCGCGCAGGACATGGCGGCGGCGCTGATGGATGAAGGGGTCTATGTGACGGGGTTCTCCTTTCCCGTCGTGCCGCGCGGACAGGCCCGCATCCGGACACAAATGTGCGCGGGCCATTCGGACGAACAGGTTGACCGCGCGATCGCCGCCTTCGCAAAAGCCGGCAAGACTCTCGGCGTCATCTGAACGCTCACGTCACGTTTTTCGGCAGCAGAGCCGCGAGCTTGTCCGGATAAGATTCCGGGAAGAGCCGCTGGATGAAGGATGCGATCTTGGCGTCGCGGCCGACGACAACGCGCCTTTTTCCCTTCGCCGCGCCGTCGAGAATGATTTCGGCCGCGCGTTCCGGGCTGGTGATGGCGGCCTTGTCAAACCGTTCGTCGAGCTCGCGCTTTTCCTTGTATTGGGCCGGCATCGCATCAACCGCCGCATTGCGGGCGATCGACGTGGCGACGCCGCCCGGATGAACCGAGGTCACCCTGACGCCTTTTTCCGCCAGCTCCTGAGCGATCGTTTCGGAAAAACCCCGGACGGCGAATTTCGACGCGCAATAATGCGCCTGTCCGCCATACCCGATGAAGCCGAACAGGCTGGAAATATTGACGACGCCGCCCTTCGTCGCGACCAGCTGGGGCAGGAAAGCCTTTGTCATCCGGACGACGCCCCAGAAATTGACATCCATGATCTTTTCGAAAGCGGACAGAGGCGACTCCTCGAAGCTTCCAACGCGCGTCAGACCTGCGATATTGAAAACGTAGTCGGCAGCGCCAAGACTTTCCCGTATGGCGTCCGCGTAGCGAATGACCGCGTCGGCGTCCGCAACATCGAGTCTGTCGACGCGGATCCGGTTCGACGATCGCTCGCCCATCATCCGCCGCGTTTCCTCAAGTCCCGCCTCGTTGACGTCGGAAATCGCGACCGCCGCTCCCTGTCCCGCAAGGCTTATCGCAACCGCCCGCCCGATGCCGGACGCCGCGCCGGTGACGACGCAGACCCTGTCCTTGAAAAAACCGTTCATGCAGCCTCCTCAGCGCCTATTTCACGAGCCGCTTTCAAGAACGCAACACCGGAGCTCAGTTGACGAGGAGGCCGGCGAGGTCGGGCCAGCTGCGCCCCGGCGCCGTGGCCAGCAGCGGCCGGTCCTCGCTCTCCTGCGGCGCATAAGGCGACCTCGTGTCCAGCCAGCGCGCCTGCCCGCCCAGTTCCTCAAGCATCAATGCGCCCGCTGCGTGGTCCCAGGCGTGAATGCGGCTCGATAATTTGAAATCGACATCGCCCTCGATGAGTTTGAGATAGGCGTAAGCCGAACAGTGTCCCGGCTTTGACGTGACGCTGGTCTTGAGACTTGCAGCCAGCCGGTCGCGCCACTCGGGCTTCAACCAGCCGGTCGAGCGAAGCCCCACCGGCTTCCCGCCCGCAGGCGGCCTGGTTTTCGGCCGTGCGCCCCGCCATGTAACGCCCTCGCCGCGCACAGCGGTCGCCATCGATCGCAACGGCGCTGCGTAAATCCATCCGCCGGTGGCGACGCCGTCCTCGACAAAGGCGACGATCGTTCCGAACTCGTCGACGCCATTGACGAAATTCCGCGTGCCGTCGAGCGGATCGACGATCCAGCATGACTTTTCGTTCCGTATCTTTTTCGCAATCGACGGATCGGCGGCGGCGGCCTCTTCGCCGACGAAGGCGGCGCCCGGCGCAAGCTCGAAGAGGCGCCGTCGAAGCGCCTTTTCAACCGCTTCGTCCACAATGGTCACAAGATCGGCGGGGCTCTCCTTGGTCTTTACGGCGTCAGCGCTGAGCTTTCGATAGTGCGGCAGCATTTCGGCTTCAGCGATTTCGGCGATGACCGCCGCAACGCGCAGGGGATCGGGTCTCATGCGGCGCCGCGGTCGCTTGACGGAATTTCCTGCTCCAGCGCGATCGACGGATGAAACTTGCGGAACTGACCGGCCGATTTCTCGTCGAGGCGGACCCGCATCGAGACGCGGCCGTTCTGTTCATTCTCCGCCTTCACATCGCCATGCGAATGCAGCCAGGCGATCGCCGCGCCGTCGGCGCCGTCGATGAAAACGTCATAGGTTTCCCGATTGACGGTCAGCACCGCGTCAATGAAGCCGCACAAAGCGTCAACGCCGTCTCCGGTTACGGCGGAGATCGCAAGGCGCGCCGGTTCGTCGATCGACATCGGCGCATCCGGCGAGGCCGCGCGCGACGCCGCCAGAAGCGCAAGGCGCTCGTCTTCGCCCAGCAGATCGATCTTGTTCAGCACTTCGATCACGGGTCTTCCGTCGCTTGAGTCGATGCCAAGCTGGCATAGGACGTCGATGACGTCCTTTCGCTGCGCGTCGGAATCCTCATGCGCGACATCCCGGACATGCAGAATAAGGTCGGCCTCGTTCACCTCTTCGAGCGTCGCCCGGAACGCGGCGACGAGCTGCGTCGGCAGGTCGGAAATGAACCCGACGGTGTCGGAAAGAATAATGCGCTGGCCCGAAGGGAGATCGACCGCCCGCATCGTCGGGTCAAGCGTTGCGAAGAGCTGATCGCGGGCGATCACCTCGGATCTCGAAAGCAGGTTGAACAGCGTCGACTTGCCGGCGTTCGTGTAGCCGACAAGCGCAACCACGGGATGGGGCGCCTTCTTGCGTTTTTCACGTTGCAGAGTGCGCGTTCGGCGAACCTGCTCCAGCCGCTCCTTCAGCCGGTCTATCTGGTTCTGAATCGCCCGGCGGTCGCTTTCAATCTGGCGCTCGCCGGGGCCGCCGAGAAAGCCGCGTCCGCCGCGCTGGCGTTCCAGGTGCGTCCATGACCGGACAAGGCGCGACTTCTGATAGGTGAGGTGTGCGAGATCGACTTGCAGGCGCCCTTCAGCGGTGCGCGCCCTCTCGCCGAAAATCTCGAGGATGAGCGCCGTCCGGTCGAGGACCTTGGCGTCGAGTTCCTTTTCAAGGTTGCGATGCTGCACAGGGGTCAGCGCCGCGTCGATGATCACAAGCGCCGGTCTTGGCCGCTCGGCGTCGAGCGCCTTTCGGATCGCTTCGACCTTTCCGCCGCCGATCAGCGTCGAAGGGCGCGGATTGACGACCGTCGCCACTTCCGCCTTGCGGACATCGAGGTCGATCGCGGCCGCGAGTCCTACGGCCTCTTCAAGACGCGCCTCGGCCGTGCGCTGGCGAAGGTCCCCCGCAAAGGCGACGTGAATAACAAACGCGGCGCCGAAATCGCGGTCGGCTTCAACTGCGCCAGTTTCGGTCAATGAGCCCTATTCGCTTTCTTCGCCGTTCCACAGATTGACAGGCTGAGACGGCATGACTGTCGATATCGCGTGTTTATAGACCAGTTGCACCTGGCCTTCACGCTTTAAAAGGACGCAGAAATTGTCGAACCAGGTGACGACGCCCTGCAGCTTGACGCCGTTGACGAGAAAGATCGTGACCGGAATTTTGTCCTTGCGAACATGGTTCAAGAACACGTCCTGAAGGTTCTGTTTTTTATCTGTCATTGTGTCTCAGGATCCTTTTTTGGCCGCATGCTGCAATGCGGCGGAGCGATATTGGCGACAGAATGCGCATGATGCAACCCGTCGATCTAGGCAGGCGCCGCCGACACCTCGGCGATATAAGCGTCGCGCAGACGCCTCGCGACGGGCCCGGGTTTTCCATCGCCGATCTGCGACCCGTCAATCGAGATGACCGGCGTCACGAGATTCATGGCGGAGGTGATGAACGCCTCCCTCGCCGCTTTCGCCTCTTCGACGGAGAAAGCCCTTTCCTCCACACGCAATTGCAGCAGTTCCGCACAGCGAATGACGGTCTGGCGCGTGATGCCGCCGAGAATTTCATTGCCGAGCGGGTGAGTGACGAGCGCGCCGCTCTTGTCGATGATCCAGGCGTTCGACGACCCGCCCTCGGTCACCTTGCCATTGCGGACGAGCCACGCCTCGCCGGCGCCGACGCGCCGCGCCTGTTCTTTTGCAAGAATGTTCGGCAACAGGCCGACAGATTTGATGTCGACGCGTCCCCAGCGTATGTCCGGCTGCGTAATGACGGAAATTCCCTTTGCGGCGTTGGCGTTCAGCTTGGCGAGGTTCAAAGGCTTCACAGTCAAGACAAGCGAGGACGCCGTTCCCTCAACCGGAAACGGATGATTGCGGGAGGCGACGCCCCTCGTCGCCTGCATGTAGACGTAGCAGTCGCCGAGCCTGTTCACTGTAACGAGCCGGCGAATCACGGCCCGGAGCGCGCGCTCGCTCATCGGGGCGGGAATTTCGAGCGCTTTCAAGGAACGCTCCCATCGGGCAAGGTGTCCGTCAAGGTCCCAGAACCGTCCCGCGACGAACAGCGCCACTTCATAAATGCCGTCAGCAAACTGATAGCCGCGATCCTCGATATGGACGGCGGCGTCTCTCAGGCGAACATAAGCCCCGTTGACGTAGGCGATGCGCGGCATATCGGGTCAGCCTTTCCGGTAAACGCGGTTGATCAACATCAAAGCTGCGACGCATTCAAGGCGCCGCCGGGTCATTCCTGCGGCGGCGGCGATCCTCAGTTCCGCCGCCGGCGCCTTGTTCAGGCGCGCCGCAGGACAAGGATTTCGGAAGCAGGCCGCCAACGGGCTTCCCGGTCAGAAATAATCAATGCTGACGCGAAACATCTGTTCGACGTCTTTGACATAGTCCTTGAGCGCCATCAGGACGATCCGGTCGCCCGGCTTTACGATGGTCTGGCTGTTCGGCATCGAAACCTTGCCGTTGCGGTAAACGGCGCCGATCATGACCCCTTCCGGCAGGTCGGCCTCGGCAAGCGGCTTGTTCACCAGCGGCGAGGTTTCAAGCGCGATCGCGTCAATCAGCTCCGCGGCCCCGTCAGAGACCGTGTAAAGACCTTTGATCCGGCCGCGCCGGATATGCTGAAGGATCGTCGAGATCGTCGTGGCGCGGGGATCGACGAAACGATCGACGCCGACGGCTTCGGAAATGGCGCCGTAATCCGAATCATTGATCAGCGCCATGGCGCGCCGCGCGCCTTCGCGCTTGGCGACGACCGAGGCGAGAATGTTCACCTGGTCGTTGTTCGTCACTGCGACCACGGTTTCGGCGTCTTCAACGCCGGCTTCGCGCAGAAGCGCCCGGTCGAGTCCGTCGCCCTGCAACACGATGGTGCGGTCGAGTTCGGATGCGATCATTTCCGCCCGCGCGCGATCGCGCTCGATCAGCCGGATCTTCATGCTGCCCAGTTTTTCAAGACCGCCTGCGACGTAGAGCCCGATATTGCCGCCGCCGACAATGATGACGCGGCGCGCCTGGCGCTCCCCTTTCCCCATGATCTCGAGCGCGCGGCCGACATCGTTGCGGTCGGCGATGAAGTGGATTTCATCGCCGGCCTCCAGCTGGTCGTCCGCATGGGCGCGCCAGATGCGCTCCCCGCGGGTGATGAGCACGATCGTAATCTTCAGGTCGGGGAACAGCGACGCGACCTGCCGCAACGGCGAATTGAGGATGGGGCAGTCCTCATTCAGCTTGACGCCGACCGCCCATACGGCCCCGTCGACGAAGGATTTCGTCTCGAACGCGCCGGGGGTCGCCATCCGCTGCATGATCGCTTCGCTGACCTCCCGCTCCGGCGAGATGATCACGTCGATCGGCATGTGATGACGGCCGAAAAGGTCGGAATAGCTGGGATCGAGATATCCCGCCGCCCTGATGCGGGCGATTTTCGTCGGCACGTTGAATAACGTATGCGCGATCTGGCACGCGATCATGTTCACTTCGTCGGAATAGGTGACGGCGATGATCATGTCGGCTTCGCGCGCGCCCGCATCGGCGAGCACCTCAGGGTAGGAACCGTTTCCGACGACCCCTCGAACGTCGAGCCTGTCCGCAATAGACCGTATGAGATCCTTCGACTGATCAACGACCGTTACGTCGTTGTTTTCAACCGACAGGCGGCGGGCGATGCCGAAACCGACGCGGCCGGCGCCGCAGATGATGATGCGCATGCGTTATCCTGTTTTCTCAGCCGGCGCCGGTCAGGCGCTCTCAATCCGGGCGGCGCCGCCGACGCCGAGCGCTTTCAGCTTCCGGTGGAGCGCCGAACGCTCCATGCCGATGAACGCCGCCGTTCGGGAGATGTTTCCGCCGAAACGGTTGATCTGTGCAATCAGATATTCCCGTTCAAAGCGCTCCCTCGCCTCCCGAAGCGGCAGGGCGATGATCTGTTCAAGCCCCTCACCCGCCGGAATCGTGAGCCCAGCGTCGATAATTTCGGGCGGCAGGTGCTCGCAGGCGATCTCGGAATTCGCCGGGTCGCGTCCCATCATGATAAGCGTTCGCTCGATGACGTTGTGGAGCTGCCGGACATTGCCCGGCCAGTGATAGGCCTGCAAGGCGGCGAGGGTTTCCGCGGACAGGGTTCGTTTCGGAAAACCGGACGCGCGCGAGATCCGGTTGATGAAGAATGTCGCCAGAGCGGGAATGTCGTCGCGCCGCTCGGCGAGCGACGGAGCGATGATCGGAACGACATTCAGGCGATGATAAAGATCTTCCCGAAAACGTCCGTCCGCGGAATCAGCAAGAAGGTCGCGCGACGTTGTCGAGATGATGCGGACGTCGACGCTGACGGGCGAATCGCCGCCGACGCGCTTGAACCGCTGATCGACGAGTACGCGCAGGATCTTTCCCTGCGTTTCGATCGGCATGTCGCCGACTTCATCGAACATCAGCGTTCCGCCGTGAGCGCGCTCCATGAGGCCGATCGACTTCGGACGGCCGCTTTCCCCCTCGACGCCGAAGAGCTCCTCTTCCATGCGTTCGGGCGCGATCGTCGCCGCGCTGACGACGATGAAGGGCTGATCGGCGCGGCTTGACTTTGCATGCAGAAGACGCGCGACCACTTCCTTGCCGGCGCCCGAAGGGCCGCTGATCAGCACGCGCGAGCGAGCGTCTGCAACGCGGTCGATGACCGCGCGCAGCGCATTGATCGACGTTGAAGAGCCGATAAGGCCCCAATCAGGCCCGCGCTCGCGAAGCTCGACATTTTCGCGCCTCAACCGCGCCGACTCGAGCGCGCGATTGATGATGAGAACGAGCCTGTCGGCGTTGAACGGCTTTTCGATGAAATCGTACGCGCCCTTCTTGATCGCAGCGACCGCCGTTTCGATCGTTCCGTGTCCGGATATGATGACGACCGGCAGCTCCGGGTGCACTTTCTTGATTTCCTGAAGGATCTCGATCCCGTCCATCGCCGAATTCTGAAGCCAGACGTCAAGAACGACGAGCGCCGGAATGCGCTCCCGGATGGCCCGGAACACGCCGTCGGAATTCGCCGCAGTGCGGGGGTTGAAGCCCTCGTCCTCCAGAATTCCTGAAACAAGATCCCGAATGTCCGCCTCGTCGTCGACGACCAGAATATCGATGCTCATACGCCCCTGCCTGTTCCGAGTTTCATTCCGCGGCCGCGACCGAAAGGTTTTCTCCACCCGCCGCAGCGGCCGGCAACGTCAGGCTGACGACGGCGCCGGTCGGCCCCAGTTCGTGACAATCGTCGAAGAAGAGCGCGCCGCCATGCTCCTCCGCAACCTTCTTGACGATCGCCAGACCAAGTCCTGTGCCCTTCGCGCGCGTCGTCATGTACGGCTCTGTCAGTCTGTGCCGCTCCGCCTTCGGCAATCCCACCCCGTTGTCGGCGACCGTCACGCGGGCGACGCCGTCCGCTTCCGATATCGAAACGCGAATGCGCCCCATCGCGGGCGCAGCGCCGGCCTCCTCGTCCGCTGCGATCCGGGCGGCGACAGACTCGCCTGCGTTCTTCAAAATGTTGCCGATGGCCTGTGCGATGAGCCGGCCGTCGCATCGCACAGGCGCCGCGCTCTCCTGGGAGTCGATCTCGATCTCGATATCCGGCGTCGCCACACGCTGGGAAAAGACGGCGGTGCGCGCGATCTGTTTCAGGTCCTCCTCGCCGATCACCGGTTTCGGCATGCGGGCGAAGGAGGAGAATTCATCGACCATTCGGCCGATATCGCCGACATGGCGGATGATCGTCTCGGTGCATTTGTCGAAGACTTCCGGCGCGCTCTTGATCTCTGAAAGATATTTCCGGCGCAGCCGTTCAGCCGAGAGCTGGATCGGCGTCAGCGGGTTCTTGATCTCGTGCGCGATGCGCCGCGCGATGTCGCCCCAGGCCGCCGAGCGCTGCGCGCTGATAAGCTGCGTGATATCGTCGAAGGTGACGACGAAGCTGCGTTCGCCCTCAACTTCGTCGCTGACGATGCGGACGCTGAGCGTCCGGTCGCTTCCGTCGCGATTGACATTGATATGGCCCGAAACCACGGTGTGCGGCGCGCCGGACGCGGCTTCGAAAAGCGCCTGCGCTTCCGGCAGGACGTCCGAAAAATGCAGCCCGTTCATGCGCGCTTCGTTCATTTCGACAATTTCCGCCGCCGACCTGTTTGCGATCGTCACCCGTCCGTTCGCCGAGACGCCGAGAACGCCCGCCGATACGCCCGACAGAACGGCCTCGGTGAACCGTCGCCGGCGGTCGAACTGGCGGTTCGTTTCAACAAGGTCGTCCCGCTGGGTCTGAAGCTGCGCCGTCATGTGGTTCATCGAGCGCGCCAGAACGCCGAGCTCTCCATCGTCCTTCTGGACTTCGACCCTCGCGCCGAGGTCGCCGGCCGACACGCGGCCGGCCATGTTGACGAGCCGCCCGATCGGCTGAACGATCCGGGTCGCCGCCCAGAGCGCGAGCCAGATGGCGCCGAAAAGAATGATGAAGGCGAGGATGATGTAGCCGGCGAGGAAAATGCGCTCCGTTCGCGATCGGCTGACGCGCGCTTCCTCCCAGTCGCTCCTGAGCGCGCTGACCGCGATCAGGCGGCGCGTCGTCGCCTCCTCCATCGGCTGATAGGCGATCAGGTACCCCGACTGATAATCGGGAATCTTGAGGATGATCCGGAATTTGTCGAATGTCTTGTCGTCGTTGACGCCGAAGCTGCCCGCGCCGGGTTCGAGCTTTCGGAGTTCGTCCATCGTCGCTTTTGCCGGAAGGCGATAGGCGCCGGGCCGGACTTCCGCGCGCACGAGCAGCCTGCCCCCGCCGTCGAGCGCGTACAGCGCGTCGAGACCGCGAATCTCCGCCTGCGTCAAAAGATATTCGCGGAAACTGATCGGCGTTCCCTCAAGACCGAGACCCGCCTCCTCGCTGCGCCGGATGTCGAACGCGATCTGCTTCAACATCAGCTCCAGTTCGGCGCGCTTGAACTCAATGAGGCCATTGGCGAGATCGCGCGCCGTGTTCTGGTAATTCTCGATCCTTTGCCCGAAAACGTCGTTGAGGCTCGACCGCAGGATCGTGAATGCGAAGAGAAACGCGACGATCGCGGGAACGACCGCGACCGCCGAGAATAAACCGACGAGCTTCAGATGCGTTGCAGATCCCGCAAGCTGGTTCCGGCGGTCGGAAAGGACATGCCACAACCGAGCGCCGATCAGGGTGGCGAACCCGGCCGCAATAACGACATTGCCGACGATAAGAGAAATGAGGACGGTCCGGTCCGCCTGTTCGACTGCTGGCGAGAGGAGAAACCAGGTGGTGACGAAAGCGACGATGCCGGCGCCCATCAGCGCCGCCGCGGCCGTCGTGTTCGACAACGCCCAATTGGGAAGCAGCCCCCGCGCGCGCCTCAAGCGCCAGCCGCTGCGCGGCCCTGCGGGTTGAGGCTCGTCCTTTCCCGACGGGCGCGGATGTGAGACCTCCGAGTTAATCAGATCCTCTCGAGCCATAAATCCCGCGACCGGGACGCCAAACCGACACAGCCCGCTTCAACAAGCGAACCCCGCAGCCCGTTCCACGGAAAGGAACCGGCACGCCAAGACCGCGGATATTGTAACTGTTGTTGCTAAAAATCAACACAAATGTTGCATGAAAGCCGCAGCATGGTTAAGCAGCGGCGACCGCGCCCAACTCCAATCCCTCGCCGAACATCAAAAGCAGGTCCTCCACCTTCGACGGACTCGCCGTGCGGCAAATTTCGGTGCGGTACATTTTGCGAATGACCACCGGCGCCTCGACAGGCGCCTGATCGACGAACGCAGAAAGATGCTTTCGGGCGACGCGCACGCCAAGAGGCTCTCCATAAAGCGCGATCACGTCGCGGTAATGCGCAATCATGCCGGCGATCTGGTCGGAAAGCGGCGGCGTCTCGATTTCACTGGCGCCTGTCCGGAGCGCCTTCGCGACGGCGCCGCCGAGCCAGGGACGTCCAATCGCGGCCCGGCCGATCATCACGCCGTCCGCGCCGGATTTTGACAGCGCCTCTTTCGCATCCGCAAGCGTTTCGATATCGCCGTTGACGAGCACCGGCACGCCCACCGCGTCCTTGGTCGCCCGCACCGCCGCCCAGTCCGCAGTTCCGGCATAGAACTGGTTCCGCGTGCGTCCGTGGACCGTCACCAGCCGCACGCCGGCGTCTTCGGCGCGCTTCGCCAGCAAGGGCGCATTGAGGCAATCACGGTCCCAGCCAAGACGCATCTTCAGGGTGACGGGCCTCGACGTCGCTTTAACGGTCGCTTCAATCAGCCGGCTTGCGCGGTCGGGTTCGCGCATCAGCGCGGAGCCGCACGCCTTCCCGGTCACCTGCCGCGACGGGCAACCCATATTGATGTCGATAATATCGGCGCCTGCGGCTTCGGCGAGGCGGGCCCCTTCAGCCATCCAATATTCTTCGCGGCCGGCAAGCTGAATGACGAAAGGCGAAATCGCCGGGTCGCCTTCTGCGCGCCGCACGACGTCCGGCCGCTTCCGAGCGAGTTCGGCGCCGGCGACCATCTCGGAGACGACAAGCCCCGCCCCCGCCGCCGCCGCCGCACGACGGAACGGCAAGTCCGACACCCCGGACATCGGGGCGATCGCCACGGTGTTGGCGAGACTTATGGAGCCGATGCTGATCATTGGGGCTTTCGCTATCGCCGATAACACGCCATGAAAAGCCCGAAAACCAGCCGGGTCCGCATGACGTCCGAAACCAGAGCCGCAGCCGTCATCGTCGCCGCCGGACGCGGGAGCCGCGCCGGAACCGGCGGCCCGAAGCAATATCGCCCGCTTGCCGGCGAAGCCGTGATTGCGCGAACCGCCCGGGCCTTTCTCGATCACCCGGACATCGCGGTTGTCCGCGTCATCATTCATGCAGACGACGGCGACCTTTACGCCGACGCGATGGCGGACCTGCTTTCAAACCGAAAGCTTCTGCCCCCGGTTCACGGCGGCAAGGAAAGACAGGACAGCGTGCGCATCGGGCTCGAAAGCCTCGAACGCTCGCCGCCTGACATCGTTCTCATTCACGACGCCGCGCGACCGTTCATTGATGCGGCGTCGATTTCGCGCGTCCTCGCAGCAGCCCGCGAGTCCGGGGGCGCCATCGCCGCGCTGCCGGTTTTCGATACGCTGAAAAAATCCGACGGGAGCGCGCATCCGGCAATCGAGGATACGGTTCCGCGCGACGGGCTTTGGCGCGCGCAGACGCCGCAGGGGTTCAGGTTTGACGCGATCCTGGCGGCGCACCGCGCCGCGGCCGGCGAAGCGCTGACGGACGACGCGGCCGTCGCCGAGCGAGCCGGCATGAAAGTGAGACTGGTTCCCGGTTCGCCGGACAATATGAAAATCACGCAGGCGGAAGATTTCGGCATGGCGGAAATTCTTCTCGGCAGGAAAAAGGCGATGACAGTGTTCCGGTCCGGTCA
>CALKYG010000464.1 GCA_938003575.1 uncultured Alphaproteobacteria bacterium | reverse complement strand
TGAAGAGGCGTGGATCGGACGGTTCCGCCGGCTTTGGGCCGCCCGCTTCGACGAGCTCGACACGGTGCTTGACGAGTTAAAGCAGAAGGAGAAAGACAATGATCGGAGAAAAAGCCGCTGAATCAGCGCCTGTTACGGGACAGACGACCGTAGAACGGGCGTCGGACCGCGAGCTTGTCGTCACGCGGTCGTTTAACGGCCCGGCGCGACTGGTATTCGAGGCCTGGACGAAACCCGAACTGCTATTGCGCTGGTGGGCGCCGAAATCGTTCGGACTGACATTCATTTCCTGCGAGGTTGATGCGCGCACGGGCGGCTCATACCGGTTTGTGTTCGGCCATCCCTCCTCAGAGACGCCGATGGCGTTTTTCGGCAGATATGCAGAGGTGACGCCGCATTCGCGCCTTGTCTGGTCGAATGAGGAGGATCGCGACGGGGGAGCCGTCACCACCGTGACATTCGAAGAGCGCGGAGAGGAAACGCTGGTCGTTATGCGCGACGTCTATTCGTCGAAAGACGCGCTCGACGCCGCCATCGCCTCAGGAAGCACAAATGGATTCAGCGAAGCGTTCACGCAGCTCGACGCGATTCTGGCATCAAAGGAGCCGTGACCGCGCGCCGCCGTTTCACCGCTGGAAATCATAGAACGGGCCCATTTTGAGAAGCTGCGTCAGCGCATCGAGCGCCGCGAGCGCCTCCTCCATGAAGTTCGGGTCTCTCAGGTCGTCCGGCGTCAGACGGTCGCGGTAATGCGACTTCGCCCATGCCTCGAGCATGTCGAACTTCGCGTCATCGAGAATGAAGTGTGGGCTCGCCGCTGCGAGTTCCTCATCTGAAAGGACGACGCGAAGGCGTAGACAAGCGGGGCCGCCGCCATTGCGCATCGATTCCCGCACATCCATGTAGATGGCGCGATTGACCGGATTATTCTTTGACAAAGTCTCGTCGACAAACGCCTTGACGCGCGCGTTCTCTTCCGACTCCTTCGGCAAGACAAGCGCCATCTCGCCGCCGGGAAGCGACAGCAATTGTGAATTGAACAAATAAGACGAGATTGCGTCCTCAAGACTCACCTGAGCGGCCGGCGCCTCTATAATCTCTACAAAAGGCGCAGCCTTTCGGATTTCCGCAAAGGCGCCGTCGCGGTCTTCAAAACTGCGCTCATGCAGGAAGAGGACGGTTCCGTTGGCGACGCCGACGACGTCGTTGTGAAAGGCGCCGGCGTCGAGCGCAGCTTTCGACTGCTGTATGAATACGGTCTTCTTCTCGTCAAGCAGATGTGCGCGCGCAACCGCCTCGCTTGCGCGTCTCTTCTGCCGCGCCGGAAACTTGTCGCCGTCGACACCGTAAACAAAAAGATGGACGCCCTTGTCGCCATGGCTTTGAACCAGGCGGCCATGATTGGCGGCGCCCTCATCGCCGAAATGTGCGCCACCCGGCAACAGGGAGTGATGAACGAAGTGCTTGTCGCTGGCGAATATATGCTTCAGCACGCGCGCTGTCGTGTCGCCCTCGATGGCGCGATGGAAGTTCGACGCGAGGTTGGCGGGCGTGAGGTGAACCTTCCCGTCAGCCGTATCAGGGGATGGCGCGACTGTGGCGGCGTTGGCCGTCCACATGCAGGACGCGGCGTAGCAGTTAGCGAGAATATCCGGCGCCGCCTTTGCGCATCTTTCGATAATCTGACGGTCAGTCCCGGAGAAACCGAGCGCGCGCAGGGTTTTAAGGTGCGGGCGGTCCTGCGGCGGCAGAAAACCTTGATGCAGGTCCAGCCCCTTGACGGCGCGCATCTTCGCAAGCCCTTGCAAGACCGCAGCGCGCGGATTGGATGGAGCGCCCTTGTTTCTGGCGGACGCGAGATTGCCGAACGAAAGCCCGGCGTAATTGTGCGTCGGTCCGATCAGGCCGTCGAAATTGATTTCGTGATGAGTCACTTCACCCCCACTTGCCCGGCCGGCATGGCGAGGAGCTTCTCGCCCTCCATAGAAGCGACGGGATAGGCGCAGTAATCGGCGGCGTAATAGGCGGCGGGTCGGTGATTGCCGGAATGGCCGACGCCCCCAAACGGCGCCGATGACGCGGCGCCCGTTGTCTGCCGGTTCCAGTTAACGATTCCGGCGCGCGACAACGCGAGAAATTTCTCCCACTTTTTCGCGTCATCAGAAAGAAGGCCGGCCGACAACCCGAAAGAAGTTGCGTTCGCGCGGGCGATCGCGGCGTCGAATGTTGGAACGCGATAGACGCCGAGCATGGGGCCGAAATGTTCTTCGTCCGGAATAGCCTCGGCGCGAGTAAGATCGATAATCCCCGGCGAAACGAAGGCGGACGCTTCATCCTGGATGGACAGCGCGCGGATTACCTCTCCGCCCTGCTCCGCACGATAATCAAAGGCCCTTTCGAGCGCTTCGGCCGCTTTCGGCGAGATGACCGGCCCCATGAACGGCTGCGGGTCAGCGAAGGGCTGATCTATGATGAGCCGGTCACGCAGTTTTGCGAGCGCGTCGATGAATCTGTCGCCCGCCGCGCCCTCCGGCACGATCAATCGACGCGCGCAGGTGCAGCGCTGGCCGGAGGTCAAAAACGCGGACTGGATCACCGTCCACGCAGCGGCGCCGATATCGTCCGTATCCCACCAGATGAGAGGATTGTTGCCGCCGAGTTCGAGCGCAAGGATAACGTCGATCCGATCGGCGAATTTCTTATGGATGGCAAGGCCGGTCCTGTAGCCTCCGGTAAACAGGACGCCGTCGATCCCGCCGAGATCGAGAACCGCCTCACCCGTCTCGCGTCCGCCATGGATGAGATTGACGACGCCGGCGGGAAGTCCCGCCTCCTGAAGTCTTTCGACAAGGAACCCGCCGGGCCCCGGCGCCAGTTCCGACGGTTTGAAGACGATTGTGTTGCCGGCGATAAGCGCCGGCACGATGTGGCCGTTCGGCAGATGCGCTGGAAAATTGAACGGCCCGAGCACCGCCATGACGCCGTGCGGCTTATGGCGCAAGACGCTGTTGCCGGTTGCAAGGCTGGTCGCCTTTTCTCCGGTGCGCTCATGGTAGGCGTGTATGGAAATGTCGACCTTGCCAGCGACGGCTGCAGCTTCGGTCTTCGTCTCCCAGAAAGGCTTTCCTGTCTCCCGCGAGATCAGGCGCGCAAGTTGATCCGCGTCGCGCTGCACGATGTCGCGGAACCGCTCAAGAACCCGGATGCGCTCAGCGAGCGGCGTTAGAGCCCAAACCGGAAACGCCGCGCGCGCCGCGCCGATCGCGGCTGCGACGTCGTCCTGCGTCGCCGACGCCGCTTCAAAGACCGTGGCGCCGGTCGACGGGTCAAAAGATTGAAACGCCGCGCCGCGTCCGTCCCGCCATTCGCCATTGATGAAGAGCTTGTTCATTCAACCTCACCACATCACGCAACGAATATTGTCGCCGACGTTGACGTTCAGCGCCTTCGCCGCTTCTTTCGAGATGACAATTCCGTCGACGTCAGTCTGCGCCATCTCACGGACGCAGCGGAAAGTCGACACCGCGCCCGCCGCCATCAACATAGTGGAACCGTCATCGACATCGCGGAGCGCCGACACGCGCTTTACGCGGCTTTCGCGTATCGTGCGGATCTGGCTCGTCTTCGCATCAACCAGCGGGCCGCCGTCGAATATGTCGACATAATTGTCCCACTCGAACCCCTCTTCGATCAGCATATCATAGGCGGGCTGCGCGCCCGGGTGCGGCTTGCCGATGCAGGCGCGCGCCTCGGGCGAGAGGAACACGGTATATACCGGATGGCGCGGCAACAGGTCCTGTATGAACTGATTGCCGTGGGCGGCGTTGTGCAGGTCGGCTTCTTCAAATCCCATCTCGAAGAACTGCCTCCCGACCGACTCCCAGAACGGCTGTTCGCCGTTCGGACCGCGCCAACCGCGCAGTTCGGCGCAGATGTGGTCGGCGATGATCTCAGGTTTTTGCGCAATGAAGAGATAGCGCGCCCGCGCGAGCAGCTTGCCGGCGCCCATTCCTCGCGCGTCAGGCGAGACGAACAGCATGCCGACTTCGGCGCAGCCGGTGAAATCGTGGCTCGGCATCAACACTGTCCGGCGCGTCGTGCGATTGAGCTCCTCTGAATAATGCACCTCGTCGATAAGCTTGTAGTTGATAAAGCCCTGTTTCAATCCGATCGAGGAAAAGACCCCGGTTGTGCCCATGATCCGACCGCCCTGTTCGAGCGCCATCATGTAAACTTCTTCTCCGGGCTCCGTCGCACCAGCGGCAAAGCTCGACACCGCGCGATGAAGGCGCTCTTTCAGCGCCATGTCGTCATCCGGAAGGTTGGTCATGCCGCCGCCGGTCACCCGCGCGAATTCCCGCAGCTGGTCGAAATCTTCCGGGCGCACCGGACGGATAAAAGGCACGCTCATTGGAGTTTGGCTCCGGGATTTGGAATGTCGCCGGCGGCGACGCGAAGGAGAAGAAGGGCCGAGAGTTTTGCGCGCTCTTCAAGCGAATCGAGCTTGACGAACTCATTCGAGGAGTGAATTTCCCCGCCCCGTGCGCCGAGCGTATCGATGACCGGAATGCCCGCCGCCGCGATATTGTTTCCGTCGCATACGCCGCCGGTCGCCTTCCAGCCTATGTCAAGACCAAGTTCGACGCCGCAATACCGGAGCGCGCGGAAAAACGCTTCGAGCTCCGGGGTCATCGGTTTCGGCGGGCGGCCGAACCCGCCATGAAGGCGCGCTGTGCGCCCTTCGAGAGCATTGACTTTGGCGATCAGAGTATTGGCCTCGCTCATAAACCAGTCGGCGTCTTCGCTTCGTTCAACACGCACATTGAAGCGGACGACGGCATTGTCAGGCACGACATTGTTCGGCCCGCCGCCGTCAATCTTTGCAACGTTGACGGTTAGTCCTTCACGTCCGCCCGAGAGCGCGTCAAGCGCCGTCGCAAGCTGCGCCGCCGCGACAACCGCATTCCGCCCCGATGCGTGATCGCGCCCCGCATGCGCCGCCCGGCCGGACACGATTGCGGAGAAATTGCCGCTGCCCTTACGCGCGCCGGCAAGCTTTCCATCCGGCATGGCCGGTTCGTAGACCATCGCGAATTGCGCGCGCCTCGCCGCCTCTTGAAGGATCTCAGCCGAGCCCGGCGAGCC
>CALKYG010000463.1 GCA_938003575.1 uncultured Alphaproteobacteria bacterium | reverse complement strand
TCGGCGATGTCGAAGACCTCGTGGTCGTCCTGGAATCCAACGATCCCGCCGCTCCTTACATAAAGAACCAACGCCGCATCAGCAGGCTCGATCTGCGGACGGGCAGAGGCGCTGCGGTTGACTGGGGACTTGGCGATACTGAAGTCAGCATTCTTGACGCCGAATTCGGGAACGTCGCGATAGCAGAGGCTTTCGATTCGCGGCGGCCCTCCAGTCGACAGCGATTGATCGTCGCCGACGAAAACGGCGTCAGGGGATCAATCGAATTCGCTGAAAACGGCGCCGAAAGGTTTTCAAATGCGTATGTCAGCGCGCCGAACGAGGTCACGGCGATCATTCGCCGGCAAAGCGACCCCGCAGAGCCCGTGACCTGGGTGTTCCGGCGCCTTTCGGCTGACGCGACGGACGGAACGGCTTCGCTGCGGCAAGTGTCGGAAGTCGCCATAAAAGCGGATGCGAGCCGGCAATTCACCATTCAAAACGAATCTCGTGTGACAAGATATGCGAGCTTTGGGTTTCAGCGCGGTTCTTTGGTCGAACCCTCGGCCAATCTCGCGGCGTTCATTCGCGCTGACTTGAATGACGACGGCAAACGAACCGTCGAAATTCATGACATGAAAAACGACGGCGCGCAGATTGCGACCTGCCGCGGGACGACCGGGGACGCGGATGCGGCGAGATTTGTCTTCGACGGCGCGGCGATCGCCATCCGGCTCGTGGGCAGCGGCGATCTCGCCATTCACAGCATCAGGAAGGAAGGCTGCCCTGAAGTCGCCTTGATCCGGCGCGCGGGCGGAAGGATCAGCCAGATCTTTGAATTGCGCGGTCCGGAAGCGGGCTTTCACCGCATCATGCTGACGGATAACGACAATCGCGACTATATATTCAGCCTGCTCACCAATACGATTAACGGAGAGGCAAAGGCGGCCGTCATCGATCTGCGGAGCGGCAATTACGACGGCGTGATGGCGCATCAAACGCGCCTTACCCTTGCGGCCGCGACCGCCATCGGGGCGCAGTTGATGCCGTATTCGCTTGTTACAGCGTCTGGCAACGGCCAGGTTTCCGTCTGGGGACTGGCGGAAGGCGTCGTGAACTCAAAGGCGGAAACCGCGCCGGTGCTGCCCGGCACCCCGATCGGCAAGGCGGATTATGCGCGCATGGTCGGCGAAAACCTCGTTGGCGCCGTAGGGCGCGACGGCGTCGGCGTCGTCGATCTCAATACGGGCGAAAGTTTCGGCGCCGCATATTCCGGGATGAGCCAATTTGAGATCAGCCGAGACCCGCGCATCACGCATGTCTCCCCAACCGGGAAACATGCGCACATTGGCGATATCGGGGGGCGACGCATGGCGGTGGCGCGTTTTGGCGGCGCCTCAGATAATGCCGAACTGCGTTATTTCACTCTCAGTTCGGAAGACTTCAAAGACGATACGATTGAAGAAGTCCGGTTTTCGGCCGGCGACTCGTATCTCATCGTGACGACGCAGCTGGGCGACGTCGCATTCGCGGATATTGACGCCGCTTTTGCATCGCCCGGCGATCAATTCATTTCGCTGAAGGCGGTCATGCGCCGGGCGCTTATCCCGACTGATCCGCTGGGCGCGACCAGGGGCTTTCCCGCGTATGACGTGCTCGATCACGGCGCGGGCAAGGGCCTCCTGTTCGGCGCGATCGATGGGCGGCTAGGCCTTTACGATCTCGCCAAAGGCGGCGACCCGATCGTCGGTCCGGCGGCGGCGGCGACCATCCTGACCGGCATCCCTCTCGCGCAGAACCATCGCGCTGTCGCGCTGTCCGTCTCGAGGAGCGGCAAGACCCTCGGCGTCTATTCGATAACGCCTGCCGGGCGCTATTTCACGCGCTTTGGTCTTGGGCCCGATCTGCGCTCGAAAATTCAAAGTTACTGCAACAGCGCCGCCGGGCGCGCTCAATGTGAGTTGGACGCAGCGGCAGAAGGCGCGACAAGCGGCGATGCGACAGGCCAGGCGGCGGCGGAAATCGATCAACAGCGATCGCCGCCGTCGCCGACGCTTTCGCCCGAACTGCTCAGTGAGATGCGGGCGGCGGTCGCGCCTGAATTTGATCGCCAGACCTATCAGCTGACAGCAAAGTCCGCCCTGAACGTTTACCTGCCCAGGGTTATAATTTCAGACAGCCGGCAATTCGCCGACAGGCTTTTTTACATCGCGGGCGGAGCCGATACTTTCCTGGTCAACGACGCCGGCCGCATTTTGAGTCAGGGCCAGGAGTATTTTGGATACGATAGGATGCTATTTGACGACTTTGGCGTCGGCGCGATCCTGGACAGCAGCGGATCCGGCCATGAACTCTATATTCTGAGCGGCGTCGGGGACGACGGGATGTTCGATTCCAACCGCGTGACGCAAGGATATTTCATGGGCGAACTCAGCCGCCTTCAGACGGTTTCCACGCACGAAGAGAGCCCGCTGAAATACGACAGGATTGCGGTTGCGTTTGAAAACGGCGAGGTCGCCGCGATCAACGTGACCGGCGCGAAATACCAAAACGTGATCGCTGAGAGCCGCGCCTTGCTTTCGGAAGGCCGGAACACCCTTAGCCCTGGCGAGCGGCTGCGATACGGCGCGCTCGCTTCCGACTCCGGCATCGACGTGAGTGAAAACTATCAGGAACGACGGCGTCTGGAATGTCCCGGCGCGGCGACGTTGCTTTACCTGGAGGCGTGCAAGGCCGTAGGTCTGGAAGAGCGAAGCTGTCTTGCGCCGGTCAGGGTCTTCCGCAGCGATAAACGCCGGGATGGTGAGGAGATTTATTCGAAGCTCGGCCGCGCAGTCGACCGCGAGCGCCTTCGCGACTCGTGCCGTTTTGCGCAGTCTGCGCCGTCCCACGCGCAGGGAGCCGTGCCGTGAGAGCGGCGCTTGCGCGCGCACTTGCACTCGGATGCGGCGCGCTTGTCGTAGCGGGGGCGGCCCACGCGCAGCCGGACGTGGAGCGGAGCGCCGAGTCGCGCGTCATAAAGCAA
>CALKYG010000462.1 GCA_938003575.1 uncultured Alphaproteobacteria bacterium | reverse complement strand
TGAGGGATCAAGGTCGGAACTCTCGCTTCGGCAGGGCCGCGCATTCGAGCGCGTCTTTGCGGGCGGTCGCCTGCGTTGTTGTCCCGGCCGGCGGCGGCTCCGGGCGGCGCGACAAAAGAGCGAACGAAGAATGCTGCAAAGCAGCGAGCAGCGCGCGCGGCGCTTGCATTCCCTCCTCCGCCGAACTCCGCTAGCGTTCAACGGTCCGAGCCGCATAAAGACACGTCAAACGGGAGAAACGATGGGGGGAACGATCGTTCAATCGGCGCCGGCGGGCGAGAAACACGTGACCGACGCGGTCATCATCGGCGCGGGTCCCTGCGGTCTTTTCGCCGTGTTTGAACTTGGCCTTCTCGGCATCAAGGCGCATGTGATCGACATCCAGGACAAGCCCGGCGGTCAATGCGCCGAGCTCTATCCCGAAAAACCCATCCTCGACATTCCAGGCATTCCCGTCATCACAGGGGCTGATCTCGTCAGCAGGCTGATGGAGCAGATCGCGCCCTTCGGCGCGGTTTTTCATCTGAACGAAATGGCGGACAGTCTCGACAAGACGTCGACCGGCTGGCGGCTCACAACCGACCTCGGCACGACGATCGACGCCAAGGTCATCGTCATCGCGGCCGGCGGCGGCTCCTTCACGCCGAAGAAACCGCCGATCCCCGGCATCGAAAAGTATGAGGGCGCCTCCGTTTTCTATGCGGTCAGAAAACGCGACGCTTTCGCCGGCAAGTCGCTGGTGATCGCCGGCGGCGGCGACTCGGCGCTGGATTGGACGATCAATCTCGAGCCGATTGCGAAAAGCATCACGCTCATCCACCGCCGCGACGAGTTTCGCGCTGCTCCGGAAAGCGTTGAAAAAATGCGCGCGCTTGCCGCCGCCGGAAAGATCAATCTCAGGATCGCCCAGATCAAAGGGCTTGACGGCGCAAACGGCGAACTTGCCGGGGTTCTGATCGAGGACGCGTCTGGCGCATCGACGATACCGTGCGACACGCTGCTCGCCTTTTACGGCCTCACCATGAAGCTGGGGCCGATTGCGGATTTCGGTCTTAATGTCGACGAAAACCGAATCGCCGTCGACACCGAAAAATTCGAGACCTCGACCCCGGGGATCTTCTGCATCGGAGACATGGCGAGCTATCCGGGCAAGCTCAAGCTCATCCTTTCCGGCTTTCATGAATCGGCGCTGATGAGCCACGGCGCTTTTCATTACGTATTTCCGGACAAAAAGCTGAAATTCCAGCACACGACGAGCGCAAAGGAGCTCCAGCAGGCAGTGACGGGAACCGTCCCATCGGACTAGAGGCAGGCGAGACAAACAGAGACATTTCAGCGATGAACAGCCTTTCAGACCGGGCCCGGGTCCCGTAGGGTCCGGTTTTCCAGGAATTGGCCGCGCAGTGCGGCGCAAGGGGTATAAGATGAAATCTCGACTGAAGCTCGGCGCAGCGCTCGCCGCCGTCGCCGTCGCCGCGTCAATCGGCGGCTGCGCAAAGAAAGAAGCGACGACTGCCGAAACGCAACAGGTCGCTGAAGCGCCGAAAACCGAATACGGCGTCTGGGGCGTCGACACCTCGCAGGGCGATCCCTCGGTTCGTCCGGGCGACGATTTCGCCCGCTACGCCAACGGCAAATGGCTCGACACGTTTGAAATTCCGTCGGACCTGCCCGGCTATGTCTCGTTCACGAAGCTGCGCCTCGAAGCGGAAGCGGACGTGAGAGCGATCATCGAGGAGCTCGCCGCAAAAGAGTCGGCGCCAGGCTCGCTGGAGCAAAAGGTCGGCGACTATTTCAAGACGTGGATGGACGAAGACGCCGTCAACGCCGCCGGCGCCGCGCCGCTGAAGCCGCACCTCGACAAGATTTATGCGATCTCCACGCCGGATGAAATGACGCGCGCGCTGGCCAGCGTACACAACAACGGACCCGCCGGTTACGGCGTCATCCCGGATCCGGCCGACACCACCAAATACATTGCGTTCGTCGGACAGGCCGGCATCGGCCTTCCCGATCGGGACTATTATCTGAAGACCGACGGAAAATTCCCGGCCTACCGCGACGCTTACAAGGCTTACATCGCAAGGATGTTCGAACTGGCCGGCATTGAGGGCGGCGCCGCCAAGGCTGACGCCATTCTCGCTTTTGAAACAAAGATCGCCGAGGCGCACTGGACGCAGGAAGACAGCCGCAACAT
>CALKYG010000461.1 GCA_938003575.1 uncultured Alphaproteobacteria bacterium | reverse complement strand
AGTCGATCATCACGTCTTCAAGATAGGGGATCAATCGTCCGGTGTCGGAGCGTTTGAGGGGGCCCGTATGGCCGACTTGCGTGCAAAAGGGGAGGCCTTCGTCGACGCAGGCGGCGTAGACCGGATAATAGCGCCGGTCGTTCGGCGGCAGATCCCACAGCCAGGGAACGATCCGTACGCCGACGAATTTTCCCGATTTGACGCGCCGGCGGATTTCCCGCACCGCCTCCATCGGCTCTGAAATATCGGCGCCGATAAGGCCTTTAAGGCGCGCCGGCGCCTTGTCGATTGCAGCCTCGACCTCGTCATTGGAAATGAGGTCGCCCTTCGGGCTCGACCAGCCGGAAATCAGCGAGAGCGAAACGCCGGCGGCGTCCATCGCGGCGATTATGGCTGCCGGCGGCGTCGCCTCGCTAGGCGCCTCCTCGCGGTTCCAGCGCATCAGGCTCGCAAGCCATTTCTCGCGCCAGAACCGCGCAGTCGGCAATTGCGCCCATACGTCTATGATCATGCCCAATCCCGGATTGCTACGCCTCAATGCATGAAAGTGCCCCGCGCCCGCCCCAACCGCAATCGCGCACCGCATCGCCAGCCGGCAACGAGCGGGTTGGCGCCGTCAGGAGCGCGGCGATCGACTGCGTTATCGGGACAAGGGCGAGCACAGCGCCAATTGTTGCGCCCTCGCGACAGAGCTTTCCATGATGTCTCCCCACATCCATGGGACCGCCGATTTCTCCCGGCGAGCCTGTCAGAGAAGGCGCCTAAAAACTGCAACCCCTCAATCTCAGGTATTCATCGAGTCGAAGAAGTCCTGGTTCGTCTTCGTCTGGCGCAGCTTGTCGAGAAGGAATTCAATCGCATCCGACGTTCCCATCGGGTTCAAAATCCGGCGCAGAACGTAGACCTTCTGCAACTCGTTCTTCGGCACGAGGAGGTCTTCCTTGCGCGTGCCCGATTTCGCGATATCGATCGCCGGATAGGTGCGCTTGTCGGCGACCTTCCGGTCGAGGACGAGTTCGGAGTTGCCGGTGCCCTTGAATTCCTCGAAAATGACCTCGTCCATCTTCGAGCCTGTATCGATCAACGCGGTCGCGATGATGGTCAGCGACCCCCCCTCCTCGATATTGCGCGCCGCGCCAAAAAAGCGCTTCGGGCGCTGCAGCGCGTTGGCGTCGACGCCGCCGGTCAGAACCTTGCCGGACGACGGAACGACAGTGTTGTAGGCGCGGCCCAATCGCGTGATCGAGTCAAGCAGGATGACGACATCACGGCCATGTTCGACGAGGCGTTTCGCTTTCTCGATCACCATCTCGGCGACGGCGACATGGCGTGAGGCAGGCTCATCGAAAGTCGAGGAAACAACCTCGCCCTTCACCGACCGCTGCATATCGGTGACCTCTTCAGGCCGTTCGTCGATCAAAAGAACGATGAGGAAGCACTCGGGATGATTAACTTCGATCGAGTGCGCGATGTTCTGAAGGATGACGGTTTTGCCG
>CALKYG010000460.1 GCA_938003575.1 uncultured Alphaproteobacteria bacterium | reverse complement strand
CTTCGGTTGCCGCCTTCCATTCGAAGATGCGCTGTTCGCAACGCTTGATCGGGTCGTTGTGCTCGCGAATTTTGTCGACTTCCTCGCGCGTCCTGTATTTCGCCGGATCCGACATCGAGTGGCCGCGATACCGGTAGGTTTTCATTTCCAGAATGTAGGGCCCCTTGCCGGAGCGCGCATGGTCAATCGCAGTTCGCGCCGCTTCGCGCACCTCAAGCACGTCCATGCCGTCGACCTCCATGCCGGGGATGCCGAAAGCCGCGCCGCGGCGATAAAGATGCGTGTCGGAGTGCGCGCGAGTGACCGACGTGCCCATGGCGTACTGGTTGTTCTCGATAATGAAGACCACGGGGAGCTTCCAGAGCTGCGCCATGTTCATCGCTTCGAACACCTGACCCTGGTTCGAGGCGCCGTCGCCGAAATAAGTGAGGCTTACGCGTCCGTCCTTGCGGTACTTGTTGGCGAAGGCGAGACCGGCGCCCAGCGGGATCTGCGCGCCGACGATCCCGTGGCCGCCGTAGAATTCGGCTTCCTTCGAGAACATGTGCATGGAGCCGCCCTTGCCCTTCGAGTAGCCCCCTTCGCGGCCGGTCAGTTCGGCCATGACGCCGTTTGGATCCATCCCGCAAGCAAGCATGTGGCCGTGGTCGCGGTATCCGGTGATGGTCTGGTCGCCGGGCTTCTTGACCGCTTCCACGCCGACGACGACGGCTTCCTGGCCAATATAGAGGTGGCAGAAACCGCCGATATGCCCCATGCCGTAAAGCTGCCCCGCCCGCTCTTCAAAACGGCGAATGAGGAGCATGTCCCGGTAATATTTGAGCAGTTCGTCCTTTGTCGCCTTCAGATTGCTCCGTGGCGCAGGGGTCTCAGCCTTGGCGGCTGACTTGGCGGACTTGGCGGCCATCTGGCTGGGTCTCCGGCTTGGTCGGTCCAGCTTTTAGGGAATGCCCCGGACGAGGTCTAGCCGCCTGCGTCCGGGCCGGCCGCGCTGTTCAGGATTTCATCGAGTTGATTGCGTGAAATGACGAGTTCTCCCTCCTCGACATACCCGAGAACCGTCCGGATCTTTTCTTCCGCCATGTCAGGGTCGAGGGACCGCGGATTGAGCTGCGCGGCGACGATTTCCAGCCGGCGCCGCTCGGCCGCGAGGCTCGCCACCTCAGACGCCTTCGCATCGACCTCGGCCTGCAACGCCCACAACGCCCGAACGCCGGTCGCGCCGACGACCGCGTCATAGATGAGATACCCGATCCAGCAGGTGAAAAAGGCCGGCGCGATCACATCGATGACGAGCTGCCAGGAAAAACGCATAATCGACCCTCAGGCGCTGTCCGCGCCGACTTCATTGCGACTCACCTGAGTCGGATTGTGGTTAACAAATCGTGAAAGTCTCCCCGGCCGCATTACGGGGCGGGACCTGTCGTCAGCGCGGGTCCATGATCCCTTTGCGAAGCGCAATGGGGTGGAGCCGGCGGTTCAAGCAGCTTGACCGGCGCGACGCCCCGACTGCCGTCGGCCGTCAATCCGTCGCCCGGAACGTCAGCCCGCTTTAACGCTTCAGCATCGCCTTGCCGGCGTAATGCGCGGCGTCGCCGAGTTCTTCCTCAATGCGCAGGAGCTGATTGTATTTGGCCGTTCGGTCGGAGCGGGCGAGCGATCCCGTCTTGATCTGCCCGCAATTGGCGGCGACGGCGAGGTCGGCGATCGTCGCGTCCTCGGTTTCGCCCGAGCGATGCGACATCACCGCAGTATAGCCGGCGCGTTGCGCAGTCTCGACAGCCCGCAGCGTCTCCGTCAGCGTGCCGATCTGGTTGACCTTGACGAGGATCGAATTGGCGCAGCCTTTCGAGATCCCGTCCTTCAGCCGCCTTTCATTGGTGACGAAAAGATCGTCGCCGACAAGCTGGCAGCGATTGCCGATCCGGTCGGTCAGCGCTTTCCAGCCCTGCCAGTCATCCTCGGCCATGCCGTCTTCAATCGACACGATCGGATAGCGCGCGACGAGGTCCTCGTAATAATGGACCATGCCGGCCGCATCGAGCACCTTGCCCTCGCCTTCAATATGATACTTGCCGTCCCTGTAAAACTCGGTCGAGGCCGCGTCGAGCGCGATGTAAACATCCTCTCCCGGACGGCGGCCCGCCGCTTCGATCGCCTTCATGATGAACCCGAGCGCCTCGTCGGTCGATTTCAGATTTGGCGCAAATCCGCCCTCATCGCCCACATTTGTGTTGTGGCCGGCGCCTTTCAGTCCCTTTCGGAGCGCATGGAAAATTTCCGCACCCCAACGCAGGGCGTCCGCGAAGGTGTCGGCGCCAAGGGGCATGATCATGAATTCCTGAATATCGATCGGGTTGTCGGCGTGCGCGCCGCCGTTCAGGATGTTCATCATCGGCGCCGGCAGCGTGCGCGCCGACACGCCTCCGACATAGCGATAGAGCGGAAGCCCGGAAGCTTCGGCGGCCGCCTTCGCTATTGCGAGCGAAACGCCGAGAATGGCGTTCGCGCCAAGGCGGGATTTGTCATTTTCTCCATCGAGCGCAATCAATGTTTCATCGACGCCGATCTGGTCTTCGGCTTCCATCCCGCAAAGCGCGTCAAAAATCTCGCCGTTCACGGCGGCGACCGCTTTGCGGACGCCCTTGCCGCCATAGCGCTCATCGCCGTCCCGGAGCTCATGCGCTTCATGCGCGCCGGTCGACGCGCCGGAAGGAACGCCGGCGCGTCCCATCGAGCCGTCCTCAAGAACGGCATCGACCTCGATCGTCGGATTGCCGCGGCTGTCCAGTATCTCGCGGCCGATAATATCAACGATGGCGGTCATGTTCTTCTCCTCAGCGCATTTGGAACGCTGGCGCTTCTATAGAGGCGCTGAGGAGGGTTTCAAGCAGCCCGGCTAATCGGACCGCTGTTTGTTTTTGCCCCTCAAATCCGATTTCAATTCGGCAGGTGTTGGATTGTCGGCGGGCTGCGCCGGCGGGGGCGCCGGCTGTTCAGGCTGCGTCCGTTGCGGCGGCGTATAGGTTGGCCTGGCCGGCGGCGTATAGGCCGGCCGCGCGGGGCGCGAATAGGTCGTTTCCGGGGGCGGCGCCGTCCGAACGGAAGACTGTCCGGAGGGCGGCGAAGCCGCGCCGTCCTGTGCGCCGTTCGGACGATTATTCCGATAAACGCGGTTTGGACGCCGCGGCGTATCGATCCGTCGTTCGCCCGGCGGGATGGGCGTCGCGCTCGGCGCAGGCTGCGGGGCCGGGGTCACGGTTGCGCCGGAATTCGGCGGCTGGGTGTTTCCGTTCGGCCGCCGGTTGCGTCCGTCGCGATTGTTGCGATCGTCGTCGCGCCGGCCGTCGCGGTCCCGCCAGTTCCCATTTCTCCCATCGCGATCGCGATGATCGTCATAGTCGCGCCGCCCGTCGCGCCAGTTCCAATCGCCGCGCGGATGCTGACGCTTTTTGCGATAGCCGTAGCGGTCATAGAAATTGAATGACAGGAAGTAGCCGGAGTCAGGATACCAGGCGCCGTAGCGCCCGTACCATGGCGATGAGTAGCCGTAGCCCGCATAATATCCGGTGCTGTATGGCGAATAGGCCTGATCGAAGCAGCGGTCGATATCGCGGTCGCAATGCGCCTGACAGGCGACATAGCCGTTTTCATCGGGAATATCTTCGCAAAGGCGATAGCAGGCGTTCGCCTCCCTTTCGCACGACGAAAACGCCGTATCGTATGGATAGGTCACGCATGACGCGAGGAAAAGGCCGCCGACGGCGACGCTTCCGAGCCCGATAAACTTCTTCATTGAAACCTCGTTGCCCCAAACGCGCCCCAGCCGCATTGCGCCGCGAACCCCAACTGGCTGATTAAGAAAAGGTTAGCGGGAATCGGCGCCGAATTACGGCGAAAACCCGGCCGGGCCGCCTCAATCACCCAGAAAGCTCGCTTAAACGAAAAGCGCCGCCCGAAGGCGGCGCTCTAATCCTTTAGCCCGATGCCGCCTTATTCGCCCTTCGGCTCGAGCACCTTGCGGCCGCGATAACGACCGGTCTTCAAATCGATATGGTGCGGCCGGCGCAATTCGCCCGATTCGCGGTCTTCAACATAAGTCGGGTTCGCCAGGCGATCGTGGGCGCGGCGCATGCCGCGACGAGAAGGAGACGTTTTCTTCTTAGGAACTGCCATGATCTAACCCTTAAAGAACATTCGGCGGCGCCCGCCGGAAGGCCGGGGACGCCCGCAAGACGGGGCCGTTTAGCGAAAAGTCCTGCTCCGCGCAAGGCGGTATGGTTGCCGCGGCCTTAAGTAAAGCCCTGAAAATCCGGTTTCTCCTTTCAAGCGCCCGTAACCCGGATTGGTTAAGATGGAATTCGGGTATCGGGTAAGGGAATCTCGTTGAAATTACGGGTCATTGTCTGCGTTTCCGCCGTTTTGATGTCATTCGCGCCGACCGGCGGCCGGGCGGAGGCGTTCGCCAGCTATTGGGCGACGCTCTCAGAAAGCGAGCGCGATTTTGTCGACCGGGTCGCCGCCGGCATGTACGGCGAGGAGCGAGGCCGGAGGGCGCAGTCCTATTCGTCGCTGAACAGCGCCAGCAAGGCCCGTTTGCGGGCAAGGGCGGTCGAGGTCCTTGGCGTTGAAAACCGGCCAGCCCGCTCGAACCGCAAGGGCGCAGACATTTGACCGGCTCTAGCTGCGGTTCGTCTTGCCGGGCAGAATTCCCATATATTTGCAGATAATCGACAGGATCACCTCATCAGCGCCGGCGCCGATTGAGGCGAGCCGCCCGTCGCGATAGGCGCGGCTGACCGGCGTTTCCTCCATGAAGCCCATGCCGCCCCAATATTGAAGGCATGAATCATTCACTTCGCGAATGAGACGTCCGGCCTTCAATTTCGCCATCGAGGCGAGCATCGTTACATCCTCGCCGGCAAGCATTTTTCCGACGGCGTCCCAGGTAAGCGATCGAAGCGCCTGCAATTCCGTCTTCAGCTCCGCCATGCGGAAATGAACAACCTGGTTGTCAAGGATGGATTTTCCGAACGCTTTTCGCTGACGCGTGTAGTCGATCGTTTCATCAATCGTCTTTTCCATTGCGACAAGACCCGAGAGCGATCCCCAGAGGCGTTCTTCCTGAAATTGCAGCATCTGGTACATGAAGCCGGCGCCTTCTTCGCCGATGCGATACCGCTGCGGCACGCGCACGTCCTCAAAATAAAATTGCGCGGTGTCGCTTGAGCGCATGCCGAGTTTTTTCAACTTGCGCGCCACTTCAACGCCTTTGCGATGCTTTCCGTTGTCATCCTTCAGCGGCAGGCAGATCAATGTCTTGTTCCGGTGCGCCTGTTCGTCCGAGGTGTTTGCAAGAAGGCACATCCAGTCCGCCTGCGTGCCGTTCGTCGTCCACATCTTGCCGCCGTTAATGACGTAATCGTCGCCGTCCTTTCTCGCGGTCGTCTTGATTGACGCGACGTCAGAGCCGGATCCGACTTCGGACACGCCAAGGCAGGCGACATAGTCGCCGGAGATCGAAGGCCGAAGGAAATCCTTTTTCGCGGCGTCGGAGCCAAATCGCGCGAGCGCCGGCGTCGCCATGTCCGTCTGCACGCCGATCGCCATTGGCACGGCGCCGCAATTGATGTGTCCGAGCGTTTCAGCGACAACGGCCGCATAAGACCAGTCAAGGCCCATTCCGCCGTATTCGACGGGCTTGTTGACCCCGAGAAGGCCAAGGTCTCCCAGTCCCTTGAATACCTGGTGAGCCGGAAAGATCTCCGCCTCTTCCCATTCGTCGACATACGGATTGATCTGCGTGTCGATAAACTTTTTCAGGGTTGACCGGATCTGTTCATGCTCGGCTGTGAGCTGCATTTCGGCATCCCTTTACTGCGCAGTTTCGTTGACAGGTCCCGCGTGCCGGGACGACGCTTAACGCCTATGTCGGGACCCTATGACGGTCAAGCGCCGCTGGCAGATGGCGGCGATGCGGAAATCTACAGCCGCCGCCGCGAAAAGAGCGAGGCGATGCGCCGCCGCGTTTGCGAAGCGGCGAGCGAGCACCTGTCGGAATTCGGCTATCACCGGACGTCGATCGGCAAGATCGCCGAGCGCGCCGGCGTCAGCCAGGGCGCCTTGCAGCACCATTTCCGGACCAAGGACGATCTTGTCGCGGCGGTAGTCGAAGATGTTCTCTCCCGGTCCGTGAAATGGTTCTCGCTGGCGCGGGTCGAACTGGCGCGCGGCCCGGACGCCTTCGCCGAAGTCGTGCGCCGGTCATGGCGAGAACAATTCTGCAGCAAGGACTATGCGGCGCTTCTGGAAATTCTCACCGCGAGCAGGACGGACGCCGCCCTGCTTGACCGGATCACGCCGGCGCTGCGCAGCTGGCGAGAGTCGATCGACAGGGAGCTGACTGAACTCCTGCCGTCGACGCAGCGCACCGCAAGGGAACTTGACGCCATCCTGTCCATTTCCCGGGCAATGATGACCGGCCTTCTGGTGCAGGACCATCTTCTCCGCGACGAGGCTCACATCGACTTCGTCTTAGAACAGTGGATCGACCTCGCCAGCCGCTGACCGTCACGGCTCTTCGATCACCACCGTGGGAATCCGGTCGCCGCGCTTGCGATACTCATCCCACTGCCCTGTCGCCCAATAGCGCTCGTTGACAAACCAGGTCCGCATTTCTTTGCTGACGGAATCGACGGTGAGCAAACTCTGTTCATCCGGGCTCGCGGCGAACGCGGCGAGGTCTGCGATATTCTGCGCGGAGAGGTCGATGACATAGCCAAGCTCGATCGTCTGCAGCGCTGACATGGCCGGCGCGCCGCGCCACATCCGCGCTGAAAACTCAAGCGGATCGACCTCCTCGGGCGTCGACGTCGCCGTAAGGTCGGGCGCGGCGAGACCGCCGACGCCGTTCACCCGATGACAGATAACGCAGCCGTTCGATATGAAAAGTATTCTTCCGCGCCTTGCGTTCATCTCAGGCGTTGAGGCGAAAACCGGCTTGGGAGGCTGACTGAGCGCGATGTCGCGCGCCGTCGGCTCATATGCCGGCTCCGCCGCCGAGGGCGAGACCGATTGCGGCGCATCGGCCGCCCTTTCCTTGCCGCACGATGCAAGCGCAAAGGCGCCGGCCAATAAGATCGAGATCATCGCCGTGGCGTTTCTCATGGCGCCGTTCCTCCCTTCAACTGGACCAGTGCGATCGCCGATTGTCGCGACATTGCGAATTGAGCACACTGATGTCGATCAACCATTCGCCATCAGGGAACTCGCCGATGACCGAAGAGGACAAGACTATCGCCGCGTTGAACGCGTCCGCAAGGGATTTTCTTCCCGATCTCATCGGCATCCGTTTTTCGGCGGCGGGAGACGGCTGGCTTGAAGCCGAGCTCTCCATCAGGAAGCAATTAATGGCGCCGAACGGCTTTCTGCACGCTGGCGCAATCGTCACGCTCGCCGATTCATGCAGCGGCCTCGGCTGCATGCGCGCGCTGCCCGAGGGCGCCGCAGGCTTTACAACGGTCGAGCTTAAATCGAATTTCCTGGGCGCCGCCCGCCAGGGCGTCATCACCTGCCGGGCGGAAGCGAAGCATCTCGGCAGATCCACACAGCTCTGGGACGCCGAGGTGAAAAGCGTGGAAACGGGAAAGACGATCGCCCTGTTCCGGTGCACGCAGCTGGTGCTCTGGCCGAAATGAGTTCAGGATTGACCGATCAACGATAACGCTTTTGCAAGAGCCTCGTCGGCCGGCGTATGGAAATCGGGCTCTATGCCGACGGCGTCCCATCCCTTCCCGGTGGCCGGATCAATCGTCTGGCCGACGGCGATAAACGCCGTAAACCGGCTTCCGATCTTTTCTATCCCTCCGAAATTGCCGGCCCCACGCGTTTTTTCTCCGACAATGACGCCGCGCCCCGTCGTTTTGAGCGCAAGGACGAAATGCTCGCCCGCAGACGCTGTCTTGCCGTCCGTCAGGACAAATACTTTCGCACTCGCCAACGGCGCGCCGTCAGCCGCCGGTTCCGCCCAGTGCTCCCAGACGTCAACGCCGTTTGCAGTTGGTTGCCGATGCATTGTCCTCATCGCATCGAAACTCCCGGCCATCATCCGCCCTTTGCCCTCGCGAATGCGCATTTTCACGAGCCGCGTCGGCTTGCCGAACAACGCGCTGAAAATGACATCCTGCTCATCGAGACCGCCGCCATGGTGCCCGCGCATGTCGAAAATGACGGCTTTTGCGGGTGAATAGGCCGTTAGCAGCGACCTCGCCGCCGCCATTGAGTCCGCATCGCCCAAAAACGCGTTCCACTTCGCGTAGACGACGCCGTCCGCCATCCAGCGCATTTCTTGAAACGCCTTGAAATCGACCGGCGGCGCACTGGCGCTTTCGCCGGTCTTTTCGCGCTGTTTATCAACGCGGAGCTTTAAATGGCCGTCAGGATAAATCGACTGCACATCAACCGTCGCGGCTTCTGCAAACCTTTCAGGATTGTCAAACATGTCATATGCGCCCGCCGAGGCTCTTTCTCTCAGCAGCGCCGCATACTTCGCTCCGATCTCCGGATCGAGATACGATTCCTCAAGCTTGTCGGCGAAATCGCGCGCCGTCATACGCGCTTCCTCACTCGAGAATTCCGGCGCCGCCGCCGCGGCGCCGGACAAAGCGAGCAGGAC
>CALKYG010000459.1 GCA_938003575.1 uncultured Alphaproteobacteria bacterium | reverse complement strand
GGCGAGGATGCCGAAATCACCTTTGATGACGCGGACCGCTCGGCTCCGGCACCGCTGAATTTCGATCTCGAAACGCCGCGCGCCGACCTGCCGCCCGAGACAGAAAAACCTAAGAGGGCGTCACCCTTCGCCGGTCTCTTTGCGCGGCGCAGCAAAAACGAGCCCAGCGAAAATCCCGAATTTCTCGAGGTCGACGTCGAGAGCGAAGATTTCGCCTCAGTTCAGATTGAACGCTCTGACGAAGGGGATACGCCATCCTCAGCCGTCGCAGATTGGCGTGATGCCGAATGGAGGACGCACACGACGGATGAGAGTGCCGCGGGCGAAGCGGAAGGTCTGGCGAGACGCGCTAGCGAATTGGATGCGCATGCGCGCTGGCGCGCGCTTGAGGATGAACGTCGCCGACTTCTCGAAGACGCGGATCACCGCCGCGTCGACGAGGGCGCGGCCGCCCGGCCTTTGGCAGATCGCGAACAGGCTGGGTTTACACACGAAGGCGTCCGCGCACCGCATGACGATATTGTGCGCACGCTCTCCGAAGTCGAAGAAGCGCTGCATGTGCAGCGCGAGGCGATCCAGGCGGAAACGCGGAGCCTGCTCGAATCCTTTGCGCGCCGATTCAGCGACCGGCTCGATTCGCTCGCGCATTCGATGGAGCGGCGCGCGGCTTACAACGAGATTTCGGGCGAAGTCTCCGGGCGCGCGGATAACGGCCTGATGCTTGAAGAGATCGCGCGCCGGCTTGACGATCATCGCAATGAGGTCTCGGCGGCCATAAGCGCGCTATCGCGCCGGCTCGATCAGGCGGTCGTTGCGCAGTCCGATTCCGCCACCCTTCACAGCGAACTCGCCGAATTGCGACGTTCTCGCAACGGCGATGGGACGCCGGCGGCGCCCTCCGTGCAACTTGCAGACATCGTACGCAATGCGCTTGCGCCGAACGGATATGAGCTAGACGCGATGTTGCCGAATAATCGGCGCGCTGACTGTCTGATCAAGCTTTCGCGGCCGCCGGGACCAATCGCGATTGACGCGAGTTTCCCGGTCGAAGCGTTTCACGCCCTGCACGAACGCCGCGGCGCCGCGGTGGAAAATGAATTCCGCCGCATTGCGCTTAGACATATCGTCGATATCGCCGAACGAATGATCTGTCCTGGCTTCACCGCAGATTCGGCGATTCTATTCCTTCCTTCCGAAAGCATGGCGACAGAGCTCCATGCCCGGTTCCCGGACCTCATTCAGGACAGCTACCGCGCGCGCGTGTGGATTGTCTCGCCAACGACGCTGATGGCGACGCTGCACACGCTGAGCGCATTCCTTCGCGACGCGCCGAAACGCGAAAGCTCTCTGGCTGCGGAAACAGCGGCGCGCCGCGCGCTGTCAGAAGTCGAGCGCTTGTCGGAGAGGATATCGATGCTAGAGAAAGGCGCGACGCAGCCGCGCATCGAGCCCAAGGAATTGAGGTCGGCGAATGACGCACCGGAACGCAGTCAGATCGAACCAGTCCGCGAAGAGCAGGCGGCCGCTTTCGATAATGCTACGCCGGCTACAGAAGAAAAACGCGGCGACCTTTACGCTGATGAAGACCCCGGCGACCCGCGGCTGCAGACGCAATCAAGACCGCCCTTCCCTTTACGATGACTTTCATTCGTCGAGGTCTTCGCTTTCCGTGAAGGGCGCGTCGAGCAACGCCGGCGGGGATTCAATCGCGATAATATCGAGCGTTTCGACATCACGCAGCTTGCGCGACACCGCTCTGGTGCGACGGCCGGCTTCTTGAACGGTATTCTGCGCGGTCTGCAATTGCTGGCTGAGTTTGTCCCATACTTTCGCGTATTTCTCAAATTCCGACTTCGCCTCGCCGAGCACATGCCATACTTCGCTTGACCGCTTCTGGATTGCGAGCGTTCTAAATCCCATCTGCAGCGAGGTCAGCAAAGCGGCCAGCGTCGTCGGACCGGCGATTGTAACCTTGTATTTTGCCTGCAGCCGCGCGGTCAGCCCAGGACGGCGCATAGCCTCGGCGAAAAGTCCCTCGGTCGGGAGGAAAAGGATAGCGAAGTCTGTCGAATGGGGAGGTTTGACATACTTCTCCCCTATCTTCTTCGCTTCGCTCTCGATTACCCGCTCAAGTGCGTCGAGCGAGGCGCGCGCGCTGTCGGCGTCCCCCGCCTCCCACGCGGCGACGAGACGTTCGTAATCTTCCTTGGGAAATTTTGAATCGATCGGCAAAAGGACCTCGCGGCCATTTTCCGGACCTGGGAAGCGAACGGCGAATTCGACTGTGAGCGATGATGACGGGTCGATCTTGGCGTTCACCAAATATTGTTCGCGGGCGAGCATCTGATCGAGCAAGGCGCCAAGCTGGATTTCCGCCCAACCTCCGCGATCCTTAACATTTGTCAGGACCTTCTTCAGGTCGCCGACGCCCGCGGCAAGGGATTGCATTTCCCCAAGACCGCGATGCACAGTTTCAAGACGTTCGCTGACTTGTTTGAACGACTCCCCAAGGCGCTTTTCAAGCGTCGACTGAAGCTTTTCATCGACAGTCTGTCGCATTTGCTCAAGTTTGGCCTCGTTTTCGACACGCAATTTCTCTAGGCGCTCCTCGACGACGCTTTTCAACTGCGCGTGAGCTTCCGCATTGCCCTTCGCGAGCGCTGCGACTGTTTCCGTCGACGCCGCAAGCTTTTCCTTGATAGCTTTCTCAAAAAGCGCTTGACGTTCGCCCAATACGTCTGAAAACCCCCCGAATCGTTCCTTCAAGGTGCGCGAAAGCCCGTCTACGTCTTTTTTGAGGCTGTCACCGAACGATTTGACCGCGGCGTTCACCTCTCCTCTGAGTGCGGATGCGGCTTCGGTCTGCGCAGCATTGCCGGCGCGCAGGCGCTCATCGAGCATGTTCCGGTTCGTCTCGATGCCGACGCGGAGGGAGTCGGCCACGCCGTCGATCTGTCCTCTTAGTTCAAGGCGCAGTTCGCGCGCGCGGCGCTCGCTTTCGTCCCGGCTGCGCGAACTCTCCTCTCGCAGCAATTGATCGAAGCGCGAAAGCGCCGCGTCCGCTCGCTTGGCGGCGCGCGCCAGGGCAAGGACGGCTATCGTAGGTGCGGCGATCAACAAAAGCCCGGCCGCCAGCAGGATGGCCGTGCTTCCGGGCCCCAAGCCCGTTCCAGCAATAATGTCAGGATCCATCCCGAATGATTAGCGCTCAGCGGGGCGATTCGAAACCGGATTCGCCCGGATTGGCCTTCCTGAAGACAAAAAGAGCGCTCATCGAATAATTCGCGACAAAGCCGAAACCGACGGCCGCAAGCTTGGCGAGGTTCGGCCCGATCTCGCCTGCAAAAGCTGCAATGAAGGCCGTCGAGATAGCCAACGACAGGCAATGCGCGAGGAAGAAGCGCAGGTAACTCCGGAGCGATTTCGGCGCAGCGGCGCCGTTTTCGCGGAATGTCACGTGCGCATTGATGAAGTAACTCTGGAGGTTGGCGCATACAAAGCCAATGGCGTTAGCCGCGAGGATAGCGAGCCCGGCATGCATGAGAATATTGAAGACTGCGAATTCAGTCGCCAGATTGCCGACGCCGACGACGCCGAATCTGGCCATCGCTCCCGAGTGGCGCCGTAGGATCCCTGCTTGAAGACTGAGATGTTCGATCACCTCAAACCGCCTTGCGGAAGGGCGACTGCGCGCTTTCTGCGCCCGAGGGGTAGATTTCCGTCGCGAAATAGAGCGGACGTCCCTTCGTCTCGTTGAAAACACGGCCGAGATATTCGCCGATGACGCCGAGCACCATCAACTGAATGCCGCCGAGGAAGAGAACGACAACGACGAGGGTGGGGAATCCGGGGACCGGGTCGCCGAAGAACAGCGTTTTAAAGATGAAGAACGCCCCAGCAAGAAAAGCGAACAACGCCGTTGCAAAACCGAGGTATGTCGAGATCTTCAGAGGCGCGAGGGTTGATGATGTGATGCCTTCGATCGACAGGTTCCAGAGGCGCCAGTAATTCCATTTCGTCGCCCCAGCCGAGCGCGGGGCGCGATCGTAAATCACTGCCTTTGCTGGGAACCCGACCCAGGCGAATATCCCTTTCATGAAGCGGTGATGCTCTCGCATCGCGCAGACGGCGTCCACCGCTTTTCGGCTCATCAGTCGAAAGTCGCCGACATTTTCCGGTATTTCGACATCGCCGATGCGATGAATGAGTTTATAGAAAAGCGCCGCGGTCGCCCGCTTTATCAGGCCGTCGCCGTGTCTTTGGCGCCGGCGCGCATAAACGACGTCATATCCCTCGCGCCACCCGTCGATCATCTCGCCAATGATCTCCGGCGGATCCTGCAGATCGGCGTCCATTACGATCACCGCGTCGCCGATGGTCTGATCGAGCCCCGCAGTCGTCGCGATCTCCTTGCCGAAGTTTCGCGACAGGTCAACGATCGCAATTCGCCCGTGCGATTCACGCAAGCGCTTCATAACCGATAGCGTGCCGTCGCTGCTGCCGTCATTTACAAAGACGATTTCATAAGGCTGTGCGCGCGCGAGCATGGCAGCCTCTATTGCAATCGCGAAGGCTGTGAGTGTCGCTTCCTCGTTGAAGGCCGGACAAACGATCGACAAAAGCCGCGGGCGCGGTTCCGGCCGCGGGGTCACCGCGGGCGCGCTGTGTTTTTGTTTGGGCATTCTCATCGTCTCCCGGGGGCGGCGGTCCACCTGTTCAGAGAAATAACGCTTCGTTTATTGCACGATGGTAAACGAAACTAATGAACAAAGCCGTCGCAGCCCTCGCAGAGCAGTTTCCGTTGATCAATCAGCTGGTTACAACCCGGCTGAAATACAGTTTGGCGGCGATGGCCGGCCTGTTCCTGGCGCTGGCGCTCGGACTCTATGCGCAATTGATCATTGATTCGGATGACCTTTTCACCAAGGCGGGACCAATCATCGGCGGCGATTTCATCGTTTTCCATCACGCCGCAAAGGTCGCCGGATCGCCCGACATGATCGCGATCTACGAAATGAAGAATCTCAAGGCGCAACTTGAGGCGGCATATCCAGGCAGGGGCGATTTCAACTTTGCCTGGATGTATCCGCCGACGATGTCGCTCCTGATCGCGCCGTTTGCCTGGCCGCCCTACCTTGCAGGCTTCGCTCTCTGGGTGGCGGCGTTCGCCGGGGCGTTTTTTCTTACCGTTTCACGCCTCTGGCGCGATCGCTGGGCGCTTTTCTTCGTCGCCGCCTCGCCCGCTGTATTTCAGGCGATCATCACGGGACAGAACGGGTTTTTGACTGCCACGCTGCTCGCGCTCGCCGGCGCCTTCGCAGACCGCCGCCCGATCCTCGCCGGTGTTGCAGCGGGACTGCTGACACTGAAACCGCAACTCGGCCTTCTGATTCCGGTCGCTTTTATTGCCGCCGGATGCTGGCGGGCGTTCGTCACAGCCGCACTGACAGCCTGCGCACTCGCGCTCGCCAGCCTTTTGGCTTTCGGCGCAGAAAGCTGGATCGGGTTTTATGAGGGCGTCGCCGCGCACGGCGCGCGCATGGGCGCCGAGGGCTTTCCCGTCAACAAGTTGGTGACGCCGTTCGGATTCGCCACCATGCTTGGCGCGACGCAGGCGCTGGCGGGCGCAGTCCAACTTTCAGCCAGCGCCATACTCGCGGCTTATGTCTTCGTTATATGGAGAAGGGTCAAGGATTGGGACCTGCGCGTTGCAGCGCTGTCGACAGCGGCGGTGCTCGCAACGCCCTACGCTTTCTATTACGAGATTGTCGTCATGGCTCCCGCAATGCTCCTAATCGCGCAGCGCGCCGTCCGGACCGGATGGCTTAAGTATGAAAGGGCCTCGATAATCGCCGTCTGGATCATGCCGCTGATGATGCCAGGACCCGCGGAGATTCCGAATATTTCCAATTGCGGGGTTGGCGCCGCTCTGGCTTTCCTCATCGCCGCCCGCCGGACGCTATCGGCCGCCGATTTCAGGTTCTCCAGCGCAACGTCGTCGGCGACAGCGGGTTCGTAAAGCCCCCGGACGCCCTGCGCTCGTTCCATGCGCGTTTCAGCTTCAGATACCATTTCGCCGGCTCGTCCGCGTCGCCTAAATAAAGCGGCCGGTGCTCGACGATCTCGAAGTTCCAGTTCTGGCGCGTGAGAACGGCGCCGTCCTGGGCGAGGAAGTCATCCGCCATCGACTGCGCGATCGGACGTAGAAAATCGAGCACCGCGAAATCCCAGTAAATGACGTGAACGATGCGCGTCTTGCCGCGTTCCGTCGGCGTCATGGCGGTAAGGCCGAGAATGCGGCGTTTATCGTTGCGGATATGTTCGAGGCGGAGAGCCGGCAGGCGAAACTCAATCTCTGTCGTCGGCGCGCCGCCGAGGAATCTGTAGATGCGCGTATTCGCGGACGGCCTGTGCGCAGGTATTTTGAAACCGAGGGAGGTTGGTTCGAAACTCTTCGCCTTATCCTGGCGCGGCGCGCCCTCACGCCACCACCATTGCCTGTGAACCGTCGGCGTATGGGCCGGATCGACGAGACCAATGACAGCTTCGTCGAACGGCCCCTCCGCGTCGACGATTGTCGCTGTTTTCGGCTTGAAGCCTGAAGGAAGCCCAATGTCGGGCGGCGGCGTTTCCGGGTCTTCCTCGCCCCAATAAATCCAGACGAGACCGTTTGATTCCGCGAGCCGGAACCGCCGCGTCCTGACCGTCGACGGATCGCGCCGGTCATCGACGGTAAGCGCCGGGACGGAAAGGCATCGTCCATCCAGAACACTGAAAGCCCAGGCGTGGTAGGGGCACTCGAGCGCTGATTCACCGCCTATGTCGCGGAGCCGTCCGGCCGACAGCGGCGCCGCCCGATGCGGGCAGACGTCACGCAAAGCGAAGGCGGTTCCGCTTTTCGTCCGCCCAAAGACAATTGGCTCTCCCATGAGGATGCGGCGCAGCGGCGCGTTTCTTTTCAACTCCGACGAGAGCGCCGCGAGATACCATAGCCCGTCGAGAGCATTCGGAACCGTCATGCGGGCCGCCGCGTCTTCATGGCGGCCGCAAGCGTTCCTTCATCTAGGTAGTCCAGCTCGCCGCCGACTGGAACACCCTGACTGAGACGCGTCACAGCGATTTCCGTTCCGACCAGCTGGTCTGCTACGTAATGCGCCGTCGTCTGTCCGTCGACGGTCGCAGGAAGCGCAAGAACGATCTCGTGCACGACGCCCGACTTTGCGCGATCCATGAGCGCGCCAAGATTGAGGTCGCTCGGCCCGACACCGTCGAGCGGCGACAAGAGACCGCCGAGGACGTGATAGCGCCCCTTGTGGGCGCCCGCGCGTTCCAGCGCCCAGAGATCGCCGACATCCTGCACGACGCAGATGATCGAGGCGTCACGCGAAGTCTCAGCGCAGATCGCGCACGGATCGATCGAATCCCAATTGCCGCAGGTCGAGCAGGCCTTAACTTTATCGGCGGCGTCCGAAAGCGCAAGGGCGAGCGGGCGCATGACGGGATCGCGCTTTTTCAGGAGATAAAGCGCGGCGCGCTTTGCCGATCGCGGCCCCAGCCCCGGCATTTTCGCCAACAGATCAATGAGGCGCTGTAATTCAGGACCGATATTGGCGGCGGGCATGAATTAAAACGGAAGCTTCAAGCCCGGCGGCAGCGGCAGTCCCGCAGTCAGCGATTTCATCTGCTCGGCGGCGGCGGCTTCGAGTTTCGATTTGGCGTCGTTGATCGCCGCGGCGACAAGATCTTCCAGCACCTCGCCTTCATCAGCGATCAAGAGCGCA
>CALKYG010000458.1 GCA_938003575.1 uncultured Alphaproteobacteria bacterium | reverse complement strand
AACGCACTGCGCATCATGGCTTTCCCTGTTTTCCAACCCATACCAAGACGTATCCCAAGCGAAAGCCCTGCCAATTTCACGCCGCAAATCAGGCCGGAATATGTCTAGCGGTCACGGAATGCGGAATTACGACGTCACGACGACACTTTCGCGACGGGAAAAGCCTCCGCCATCGCGCCATAGGCTGCGACCAAGCGGTCAATGTCGTCGCGTGTGTGCGCTGACGAAACTGCAAGCCGAAGCAGCGATTCCCTGCCTGGCGTCCCTGGCGGGATCGCCATGTTAACGTAAACGCCCTCGTCGAGCAGAAAGTTCCACGCCGCAAAGGCGTCCTCTTTCGTCGGCAGCAGCACCGAGATGACCGGCGCGGGGCCCGCCGCGATTTTCAACCCAAACTGCGTCAATGCCGCATGAAGGCGGTTGACGTTCTCCCAAAGCCTTGCGCGTATGGAGGCGTTGTTCTTGATGTTCGTGAGCGCTGCGCCTGCCGACGCAATCGTCGCCGGGGAGGGAGAAGCGGTGAACTTATACGGGCGGGAGGAAAAGCGCAAATATTCCGCCTGCGGATGGTTAGATGCGACGAAGCCGCCGATCGCCGCAAGCGCCTTTGAAAAAGTTCCCGTGTAGAAATCTATTTGATCGATCACGCCTTCGGCTTCGCACACGCCCCTGCCTGCCTCTCCGTAAACGCCGAAGGAATGCGCCTCATCGACGAGCAGCATCGCGCCATGTCGGTGTGCGACATCGACGAATTCCTTCACCGGCGCGGTATCGCCGTACATCGAATACATGCCTTCGATGCATACGAGTTTGCCCTTGAACTTCGGGTCAAGGCGCTGAAGGCGCTTGTCGAGGCTTTCTGGATCATTGTGGCGGAAACGGATTGTTTCCGCCCCCGAGAGAGCGCAGCCGTCATAGATGCACGCGTGACAGTCTGCGTCGACAAGGACGACGTCTTCCGATGGGTCGATCAATCCGGCGATGGCGCCCAAGTTCGCAACATAGCCGGTCGAAAAGACCACGCAGCTCCTGAGGCCGAGATAGTCCGCGATGTCGCGCTCAAGCTGCCTGTGTCCGGCGAATGTTCCGTTAGCGAAGCGCGATCCTGTCGTGCCGGTTCCTTCCCTGTCGAGAGCCTTTTTCGCGGCTTCAATTGCTGACTTCTCGAACGTCTGGCCGAGATAATTGTGCGTGCCGGCGAGAACGGTTTCGCGACCCTTGATCATTGCGCGAGTCGGCCCAAGCACTTCCTCCATCACCACGGTAAAGGGGTTCTTCCCCATCTCCGACAGGCTGTTGTAGAGCGCGGCTGTTTTTTCGAACTTGTCGAATAGGCTCATCGGCTAGCCCTGCTGTCCCTTGATGGCGTGGATGGCGTCAACTAGCTCGCCAATCGTTCTCGTCTCTGAGATTGTGTTCACCGGAATCGAGATGTCATAATAATCCTCAATGTCCATCACGATATCGAGCACCGAGACGCTGTCGACTTCAAGATCGGCGACGAGATCGACGTCGCGCGTAAGTTTCACGCCCTTTTGGTTCAGGGGTTCAAGAAGCGTGCAGATGCGGCGAAAGACGAGATCGTCGTCCTCCTGGATTCCTGATTGCTGCATGCTGGTCATATCCAAATCTCCGAAACTCGCTGTCACAGGCCTATAGCAGGCCCTGTTCTTGATACCAGCGGACGGTTTTTGCAAATCCGTCCCTCAACGACGTCCTGGGACGCCAGCCCGTCGCCGCGCCAAAAGGATTGTCGCGTGCGACCCAGTCGGGATGGAAAAGCTCATTTACCTGCCCCTGACGGATGGAGGGCGCCTTTCCAAGCATCGTTTCCGCCGCCCGCAACCCCTCGTGCACGAGCGCAATCGCCGGCTTTGGGATGCGGATCGCCATCGCGTTATTTCCATAGACGCCGGCGAGTATCCTGCCGATCTCGCTCCATGCCCGGCCCTCGGGTTCGTCATCTTCGACATCGTAAACGGTCCCTGAAGCCCCTGCCGTCGCCGCTGTCCTGATCGCCGCCGCGGCGTCTTCGACATACAGCAATGTCGCCCGTGCCGGAATCTCGGTTGCGGGTTCGAAGGCGAAGCCTGATTTCAGCATTTTGAAATAGGGAAGCGTCACGAGGTCGCCTGGTCCGTAGATAGCAGGCAGACGGAGGGCGACAAATTCATTGCCGACGGAGGCGTCCGCAACCGCCGTCTCGCTGTCAAACTTCGACCGAGCATAAGGGCTGGCGTCCGGCCTTCGTGCCGACAGCGAGGATACATGTACGAAGCGCGCGCCGGCTTTCGCCGCCGCCGCCGCCGCTCGCGCCGCGCCGGCGACATTGATCCGGGCGTAGTCCTGTTCCGTCGGCGCATGAGTTTCGCCGGCCAGGTGCAGGAATGCCTCGGCGCCGTCAGCCAACCGCTGCAGTGCGCCGGAGTCTTCGAGGCTGCCTTGGACGATCTCAATTTCTCCGTTGCGCCTGGCGCGCGCCGCATTGCGTGCAAGCGCCCGCACATGAAACCCTGAGGTCAGAAGCTGATCGATGAGTGCGGCCCCGATGAAGCCGGTGCCGCCTGTGACGGCGACGCGTTTCACACTCGCGCTTCCGCGAGCGACTTTGGTTCAACCGCCTCACCGGGCGCCTCGTCGAATTCGCCAGCGAGATATTTCTGTTTCACCTTCGCGCGGGACAACTTGCCGGAAGATGTCATCACCATCGAATGGGGCCTCGCCATTACGATAGTCGCAGGCGCGCCTGCTGCGGCCTGGATCGTCTTGGCAACCTCGCGGGTGACAGCATCCAGAGCTTCCGCGCTCATGCCACGGCGCTCGGCGACGACGACAATCCTTTCGCCGGCTCCGTCGTCTACGGAAAACGCTGCGACACCGCCCTGCCTGACGCCGTCAACCTTCTCAACGGCCCATTCGATGTCCTGCGGCCAGATGTTGCGGCCGTTGATGATGATAAGATCTTTGGCGCGTCCGGTGATGACGATCTCGCCGCCAAGGAAATAGCCCATATCGCCGGTGTCGAGCCACTCGCCGTCATAGAGGCGCGCTGTCGCATCAGCATCGCTGTAATAACCGGGGGTTAGGCTCGGACCCTTGATGAAAATACGACCGACCTCGCGGTCTTTCAGCGTCTCTCCGTTCTCGCCTCTGACTTCGATCGCGTGATCCGGCAGCGGCTTGCCGCAGAGTACAAAGCCGCGCTTGTGCTCGGGCGAGGTGACGGCCGACGCAGGTTGCGCAACGCCAGAACGATTATAGTGCCGCATATCGACATAATCGACGTCCACCGGCGCCCCGATTTCGGTGAAGGAAACTGCAAGCGTTGCTTCGGCCATGCCGTAGCTCGGCAAGAAAGCGCCGGCGCTAAAGCCGACCGGCGCAAACGCCTCGGCGAACAGCCGCAACGCTTCCGGGCGAACCATGTCGCCGCCAATGCCGGCGACGCGGATCTGCGAAAGATCGAGCGCGCCGTCTTCGGCTTTCGAAGAGCGTCGCGCAGCAAGCTCATATCCAAAGGACGGGCTGTAGGTGATCGTCGCCTTGCGGTCTGACATCATCCTGAGCCACAAAAGCGGGCGCCGCACGAAATCGGACGTCGCCAGAAAATCGACCGAACGCTGACCATACATCGGGGCGAGGCCGAAGCCGATCAGGCCCATGTCATGATAAAGCGGCAACCAGCTCGCCGCACGATCGTCGGGCCTCAGTTTAAGGCCGTGCTTTGTAATGCCGTGCAGATTGGCGTTCACTGATTTCTGCGTGCCGATGACGCCTTTCGGCGCGCTTGTCGACCCCGATGAATACTGAATGTAGCAGTCTTCATCAGGCCCAAAGGGGACGGGCTCCGATTCCGCAGATAGCGCCTTCAGCTCGTCGTAATCGAGAATTTCAGCTTCGCTGTTGCCGCCGAGCGCGGAGGCAAGAAAATCCTTCAGCGAGGCTGGGCCGATGGCGGCCGCCGCCTTCGCACCCTGAACCATGAGACGCACTTGGGTCAGGTATCCGTCTTTGCCGCCAAGGTTGACCGGCAGCGGCATCGGCGCCGGAATGATTCCCGCATACTGGCATGCGAAAAACGTCGCCAGAAAATCCGGTGAAGTTTCAGCGACGAGCGCGACGCGCGCCCCCCGGCGGAACCGGGCCGCAAGCTTTCGCGCCAGTGAGATCGCCTCGCGGCGGAAATCCGAAAAAGGAATGACGGCGTAAGGTTCTCCGCGGAGGTTGTAGAAATTGTAGCCAGTGTCGCCCATCGCCGCGTGATCGAGTGCGGCGGTCAGCGTCGGAAACAGCTCAAGCGTCAGCGGCAGCGAATGATTCGCTGACGGTGTCGGCTTCAAACCTTCAGGGAGGATCGACATCAACGCCCCCGGCAAATGCCGGATGACGCCCGGCCGCTTACGACAATTTTCCCCAATCGACGGGGCCTTGAAAAGCCCCGAGCGCCGGGGCGCCCATTTCAGCTTGCTCAGCCAGCGAACCCTCCGGAGCCGCCTCGCCGCCGAATAACCTGAAGCGGCTCAGGTCCTTATGGACAAGCGCCGCTGCAACCTTGGGCGGATACATCCTGGGCCGTCAACGGGCAAGCCAATGGAATTGCGAGGGGTTTCAAGTTTTACTCACCGATATTTCACGCAGCCCCTGGACGTTCGCCCGGCCGACAGCCTCAAATCGCGTTCCAATCCCGGCTTAGGTCGCTTCCCGAGACATTCCGGGCTCGAAACATCGCTTAAGCATGTTCGTCTTTTGGCCCAGGAACGTGACGCGCAGAGGAAATATGGGCCGCCCGGCCCCGCAATGGCCCGAGCGTCTAAACCGTTCAGCACATTCAACTTTATGTTGATTTTGCGAAGAGCCTTTGCCAGTTATCGCGCCGATCTGTAACGGGGACTGATTGAAGCGCAGGCGCGCGCGGGGGG
>CALKYG010000457.1 GCA_938003575.1 uncultured Alphaproteobacteria bacterium | reverse complement strand
GGCGGCGTCCGCTCCCGCCGCCGACGCCCGCCCAAGGCGGCAGGGGAACCCAAAGAGAGTGAGATGGCCAAAGACCTGATTGCAGCGCCAGCCCTGACGCCGGAAGGCAGCCTTTCACGCTACCTCGCCGAGATCCGCAAGTTCCCGATGCTCGCCAAGGACGAGGAATACATGCTCGCCAAGCGTTTCGCCGAGCACCAGGATCCCGACGCTGCGCAAAAGCTGGTTACGAGCCATTTGAGGCTCGTCGCCAAAATCGCCATGGGCTATCGCGGCTACGGACTGCCGATCGGCGAGGTGATATCGGAGGGCAATGTCGGTCTGATGCAGGCTGTCAAGCGCTTCGATCCCGACAAGGGTTTTCGTCTTGCGACCTACGCGATGTGGTGGATCAAGGCGGCCATTCAAGAATACATCCTGCGATCCTGGAGCCTTGTGAAGATCGGCACGACCGCGGCCCAGAAGAAACTCTTCTTCAATCTGCGGAAGATCAAGGGGCAGATCGACGCGATTGAAGAAGGCGATCTCAATCCCGATCAGGTCAAGCTCATCGCCGACAAACTCGGCGTCGCTCAGGATGACGTGGTGCAGATGAACCGGCGCATGTCCGGCGGCGAAGCCTCGCTGAACGCGCCGCTCGGCAAGACCGAAGACGGCGGCGGCGAATGGCAGGATTGGCTCGTCGACGAAAACGCCGTGAACGCCGAACAGAAGCTTGCGACGGAAGACGAATATGAAATGCGGATGTCCCTGCTTGAGCGCGCAATGGCGACGCTGAACGAACGGGAGCAGCACATAATCACCGAACGCCGCCTCAAGGATAATCCGGCGACGCTGGAAGAACTGAGCCAGGAATACGGCGTTTCCCGCGAACGCGTCCGCCAGATCGAAGTGCGCGCGTTTGAGAAGCTGCAAAGCGCGATGAAGCGGCTCGACAGGGAGATCCGCAGCGGAACGATCGACGCACGGACGCCCGCCTGAGCGTGCGAGCGGACGAAGCCGCAAGATTCGGAAGGTCTCCCGGCTGAAAATCTGTTAAAGAGCGGATTGAAAGTGAGGTCGCCATGACCGCAGCGTCCGCCGCCAAGGTTGAGAAATTCCGCTTGCTCCACAAAAAGGGCGGCGCCTTCCTGTTTCCGAATTTCTGGGATGCGGGCTCGGCGAAAATACTTGAGGGCCTTGGTTTTGAAGCGCTTGCATCGACAAGTTCAGGCTTCGCGCTGACAAAGGGGCGCGCCGATTACGGCGTTGCGCGCGATGAGGTTCTGGCGCATGTCCGCGAGGTCTGCGCGGCGGTTGACGTTCCGGTCGCCGCCGATCTTGAGAACGGGTTCGGCCCGCGGCCGGAAGATTGCGCCGTCACCATCCGGGAGGCGTCGAAGACCGGTCTTTGCGGCGGGTCGATTGAAGACTCGACCGGGGACGACAGGAAACCGATCCATGACAAGTCCGCCGCCGTCGAGCGCGTGCGCGCCGCTGTGGAAGCGGCGAAGGCGGCCGAAAACGGTTTCGTCCTGACGGCGCGCGCCGAGGCCTTTCTCTACGGCGAGGCGGATCTCGGCGAGGTGATCTCAAGACTTCAGGCTTTTGAAGAAGCGGGCGCCGATGTTCTCTTCGCGCCCGGACTTCCCTCGATCGAGGCGGTTGCGGCGGTTTGTTCCTCTGTTTCGAGACCGGTCAACGTGCTCGTCTACGGCGCGCTGGCGAGGCGCCCGGTCGAGGATTTTGCAGAGGCCGGCGCCGCGCGCCTTTCGCTCGGCGGCGGACTCGCCAACGTCGCCTACGGCGCCCTCGCTGAAGCGGCGGCCGGCATACGGTCATCGGGCGAATTCGCCTGGCTCGGCGCTCACCGCGACGGCGTCAAGGCCTTCAAATCGATCATCGGCGATTAGCGCGGCGTTGAATTCTTGCGAACGATCTTTCGGCGCCGGCCGATTTGCAAAGTGCTCCGCGGCGCACGCTTGCAAGGGCCGGTATCGTTTCACCTGTTTTTCGCTTGCGTTTGATCGCGGGCCTATCGGCGGAGAATGCCGGTCCGGGGACCCGGAGTCTCCCGGGCGCCCCGCCGCTGTCAGAGTTTGATCACATATTCCTTGCGCGTCGTCTCGATGACTTCCCAGGATCCTTCAAAACCCGGGCGAATGATGAAACTGTCCCCTGCTTCGACGCGCCGGGAGGCGCCGTTATTCTCAGTGATGACTGATACGCCGGCCAATATCCGGCAATATTCCCACTCATCATATTTGACGCGCCATTTGCCGGGAGTTGATTCCCAGATTCCCGCGTAAAGGCCGTCAGGCCGCTCTTCCAGATTCCACGTGCGGAATATCGGCGCGCCGGAAATCAGCCGGTCCGGCGCCGGACCGCCGATTTCGGGTTCGTCGGCCGCATCGACGGCGATCGGACGAAACCATTCGCCGCTCATTGCGCCCGCGCCAGCGCCAAAATGTCGTGCGATGCAATCGCGATGAGGCAGATCGAACCGAGCGCGAAAGCCAGAAAGCGAAGTGCGACGCGCTTGACGACGATCTGAATGAACGAATGCGCAACGCGCAGCCCGACATACGCCCAAGCGAGGCCGACCGTCAGCGCGTCGCTCGCGCCCGCGAGATGCGTATAGATCGCCAGCGCGTAAAAAATCGTCGGCTGCTCATGGAGATGATTATAGTTGTCCGCGACAACGCGGACCTCGGTCGGCAAAATCGCGAGCGAGCCCGGATGAATGGCGGCCTGCGGGTCGATCCGGGCCTTTTGCATCGCGGGAATGCGCGTCGCATACATCCAGATCCAGACAACCAGCGTCCATGAGACGAGCGCCAGAACGGGGGTCAGCATCGGTTAGCCTCCTAAGCGTTATTTGAATGCTTCCTGAATTCGATCCGCGAGATCGCCCGGCAATGGACCTCGTCCGGCCCGTCGGCGAGGCGAAGAGTGCGTATGCCGGAATAGACGCGCGCGAGCCCGAAATCGGACGTGACGCCGGCGCCGCCGTGCGCCTGGATGGCGTCGTCGATGACTCGCAGCGCAACGCGCGGCGCCGCCACCTTGATCATCGCAATTTCCGCCTGCGCCGCCTTGTTGCCGACCGTATCCATCATCCAGGCGGCCTTCAGCGTCAGGAGCCGCGCCATTTCAATGTCGATGCGGGCCTCGGCGACGCGCTGCTCCCAGATCGAATGTTTGTAGATCGGCTTGCCGAACGCCTCACGCGTCAGGATGCGCTTGACCAGCTTTTCAAGAGCCGCCTCGGCGGCGCCGATCGTCCGCATGCAGTGGTGGATGCGCCCCGGACCGAGGCGGCCCTGCGCAATCTCAAAACCGCGCCCTTCTCCGAGCAGCATGTTTTCTTTTGGCACGCGGACATTTTCAAGCACGACCTCCATATGGCCGTGGGGCGCATCGTCATACCCGAATACAGGAAGGTGCCGGACAATCTTGATTCCCTTGGCGTCAGCCGGAACGAGAATCATCGACTGCTGAAGGTGTTTTTCCGCACGCTTGTCGGTTTTTCCCATGACGATGTAAATCTTGCAGCGCGGGTCGCCTGCCCCTGACGACCACCATTTTCGGCCGTTGATTACGTAATCGTCGCCGTCACGCCGAATATCCGTTTCGATATTCGTCGCATCCGACGAAGCGACGGCCGGTTCCGTCATCAGAAAAGCGGATCGGATCTTTCCGTCCAAGAGCGGCGTGAGCCATTCTTCCTGCTGCGCGGGCGTGCCGTATTTCATCAGCACTTCCATATTGCCGGTGTCCGGCGCTGCGCAGTTGAAAACCTCCGGCGCGATATGGCAGCGGCCGGTCAATTCAGCGACC
>CALKYG010000456.1 GCA_938003575.1 uncultured Alphaproteobacteria bacterium | reverse complement strand
GTTGACGCCCTCATACGCCTACAAGCCGTTCCGCTATCCGTGGGCCTATGATTTCTGGAAACGCCAGCAACAGATTCACTGGATGCCGGAAGAAGTTCCGCTCGGCGAAGACTGCAAGGACTGGGCGAACAAGCTGTCCGACGCCGAACGCAATCTTCTGTCGCAGATCTTCCGCTTTTTCACGCAATCCGACGTCGAAGTGAACGACAATTACATGGAACGTTACGGCCGGGTCTTCAAACCGACCGAGATCAAGATGATGCTCGCCGCCTTCTCGAACATGGAGACGGTGCACATCGCCGCCTACGCGCTTCTGCTTGAAACGATCGGCATGCCGGAATCGGAATTCACCGCCTTCCTCGACTACAAGGCGATGCGCGACAAGCACGATTACATGCAGCGCTTCGGCGTCGATACGAATGAAGACATCGCCCGCACGCTGGCGATGTTCGGCGCCTTCACCGAAGGGCTGCAGCTTTTCGCCTCATTCGCGATGCTGATGAACTTCCCGCGCTTCAACAAGATGAAGGGGATGGGGCAGATCGTTTCATGGTCGGTGCGCGACGAATCCCTGCATTGCGAGGGCATGATCAAGATGTATCACGCCTTCGCCCGCGAAACGGGCTGCGTGACGAAAGCGGTCGCCGACGACATCGTCGATTGCTGTAAAACCGTCGTCTCGCTTGAGGATAAATTCATAGACCTCGCCTTCGAGATGGGGCCGGTCGAAGGAATGAAGCCGGAGGATATCAAGCAATACATCCGCTATATCGCGGACTGGCGTCTCGGACAGCTCGACCTGCCGAAAGTCTACGGCGTCGAGAAACACCCGCTGCCGTGGCTGACGGAGATTCTGAACGGCGTCGAACACGCCAATTTCTTCGAGGCGCGCGCGACGGAGTATTCCAAGGCCGCGACACGAGGCGAATGGCACGGCGATGACGGCGTCTGGGCGAATTTCGACAAGCTGCGGGCGCGGCGCAAAGCGGCCGAAGCGAACGTCTGATTATTTGCCGAAGAGGCGGAAAAGTACGGTCGCGACGATCGACAGCACGATCATCGTCGTGATCGGGAAATAAAACGCGAAGCCCTCGCCCTTGATCGCGATGTCGCCGGGAAGTCGGCCGAGACCGATCTTTGCGATCAGCGGCCATAAGAGGCCGGCCGCCAGAAGAACGAGCCCGGCGACGATCAGAATCTTCTGCATTTTCGCGCCCTGCGGAATTCGGGGGTCATGGAAATTTACGATTTCCGGTCAAGGTCCTAGCTTTTAACGCATGGGCGGAGGGCGGCAAGACCGGCAGCGACCGCTTTCTTAACCGTGATCTGGTTGGGTTTCCCGGACAGGGAAGCGGGCCGATCGAGAGATGACGCAGGCAGGCGCAGAGCCGGATCACTTCGCCGCATCGCCGGTGCGGCTGCGATTCCTGTTGTCGCCGTTCCGCGCGCTCGCCCTGATCTGGGCCGTTTGGGCGGCGGTCAATATTGCAGTCTTTGGACCCGCCGTCGCGGCGGGCGATCTTGGCGACACCGACAATTACATGCGGCTCGCCCAATGGCGCGACTTTCTTGCGGGTCAGGACTGGTTTGACGTCCGCCAGCATCGTTTCGTCGGTCCTGAAAACGGCGACATGCATTTCTCGCGGCTGCCCGACCTCGCGCTGTCGATTTTCCATTGGCCGCTTTCGGCGGCGTTCGGCGCGGCGACGGCCGAGCGCATCACGCTCGTTGCATTTCCCCCGGCCATGATGCTTGTGTTCCTTATGCTGATCGTTGCGACGGCGAAAGAGATCGCCGGTTTGCGCGCCGCCTACGCCGCCGCGCCGCTGGCGCTGCTGGCCTCGCCTGTCGTCCAGCAATTCGCGCCCGGCCGCATCGACCACCATGGGATCGCGCTCTGTCTCGCCATGGCGGCGCTGTGGTTCTGCGTCCGCGGCCTGAAACGGCCGGGGATGGCGGCGCCGTCGGCTGCGGCGGCGATTCTCGCCGCGGCGATCTCACTTGAAACTCTTCCTGTCGCCGCGGCGGGGTTCGCCGTTGTCGGTCTGTCCTGGGCGCTTGAAAAAAATGCGCAGCCGCTTCGCGTTTTCGGCGCGGCCGCGGTCGTTCTTGCGCCGGCGGTCCTGTTGGCGACGCTCGGTCCCGCCGGCATGGCCGACCGGCATTGCGACATGTTCGCCGCGCCCGCCGCGGCCTTCATGACTTCAGCCGGCCTTTTTGCGGCGGGGCTTTCTTTCACGCGCCCGGCCGACGCCATGGTGCGGATCATCCTCGCATTCGCCGTTGCGATCGCCATTGCAGCCGGGCTGTCCCTCGCGTTCCCGCAATGCGCCGGCGGACCGTTTCAGGGAATGGATCCGCTGGTCCGCAATGTCTGGCTGAATTCCGTCGGCGAAATCCGATCGCCTTTTGCGCTCGCCGCAAGCTCTCCCGGAATGCTGTTCTCGCTTTACGGCTTCCCGATCGCCGCGCTCGCAGCCGGGATCATGAGCGTCACGCGCGCTTCAGCTGAAGAGCGGCCGGCGCGGGCCGCCGCGCTCATTTTTCTCGCGTTCTCCATGCTGTTGCTCGTCATTGCGATCAGGGGCGGCACGCTTGCGAGCGCTTTCGCCATCTTGCCTTTCGCCGTTGTTCTGTCGGATGCGTCGCGGGACGTGCGGTTCTTTCCGCCGAAGAACGCAGCAAGGTTCATGGCGTTTTTCCTGGTCGCATCGCCGTCGACTTATGCGGCTCTCGGCGGCCTTGCGGATGAGGGACGGAAGGCGCCGGCCGAACCCAATGCGGCGGCCCGCGGCGTCTCCTGCAGCGATCCGGCTTCGATCGGCGCCTTGCGGGCGTTGCCGC
>CALKYG010000455.1 GCA_938003575.1 uncultured Alphaproteobacteria bacterium | reverse complement strand
ACCTCATCGGCTTCCGCCTCGAGCGCAGCAATTTCTTCCGGAGTCGGATTATCAGGGTAGCCCGCCTCGTAGCTGCGCTCATTGATGATCGTGATCGACGCCGGCGCGGCGCGATCCGTCTGCTGCAGCTTCAGTTCCTGTTTCGATTTCGGAGCCGCCTCGGCCTTCTTCGCCGGCGCCGGTTCCGTCTCGACTTTCCGTTGCGCTGCGGGCTTGCCCGTTTCCCTCGGCGCCGCATCCTTTGCGGGCGCGGGCTTCGCCGACGCGGCCCGTGACGATTTCGGCGCGGGGTCCATTGAGAACGCTTCGGTTTCCTCCGCCGGATCCGCAACCGGGGAGTTTGACGGCGCAGCAAAGCCCTTGCGGGCGAGCAAGCCCGAAGTCAGGGCGGCGAAGCGGCTTTCCAGTTTGCTTTCGCCTGCCTGCGCGCCCGCATTGCGTTTCATGATCGCCTTCGTGCGAAACGATTGCCTTATTGCGCCGCCCGGCGTCCGAATACGCGATTCTGGCTTGCGGCCGCCGCCGCATTCGCGTCTTCAGGCGCTCGGTAGCCGCCTTCGGCGCGCTTCAGGCGCCGGTCGAGATACTGCCAAAGCTCGCTGATTTCCTGAGCGGATTTACAGTAAGGATCGATTTCCATGACCGTCCGGCCGTCGATCATCGCCGCCGCATAATCCACGCGATGATGGATGACGGTCGGCGCGACCGTGCCGTGCTGGGAAAGCGCAATCGCGGCTTCCGAAGTGATGCGCGCCTTTGGCGTCGCGCCGTTGACGACGAATACAAGCTGCTTGTTTCTGGCTTGCGCGATGTCGACGGTCGGGCCGACGGCGCGAAGATCGTGCGGGCTCGGGCGCGTCGGCGCCACGACAAGATCGGCGAAATTCACGACTTCGGAAATGGCGCGCGTCACCGCCGGCGGCGTATCGATCACAACGAGCCTGAAGCCTTCATCTCGCGCGCGGTCGAGGTCCTGAAAGAGGTTCGAGAACACGGACTGTATGAAGGCGGGCTGCGGATCCTGCCGCACGTTCCACCATTTCGCGAGCGATCCCTGCGGATCGGTGTCAATCAGCGCGACGGGGCCCGCCCCGGCGCGACCGGCTTCCACCGCAATGTGGCCCGACAGGGTCGTCTTGCCGGATCCCCCTTTTTGCGACGCGAACACTATTACACGCATCGACGCCAGCATGCGTCCTCCAAGAATAAGCCGTCGGGCTTATCGCCCCGTTTCCCATGATGGCGGATCAGCCGTTAAGGCTGCGCGAGGAACGCGCGTCGAATTGTCCGGATTATTTTAGGAAAATTGCGGAAGCCGCCGCACAAAAAAAAGAGCGCCGGAAGCAGCCTAGATACGCAAGGCCGCAACCGGCGCAAGGATGGTTATGACACGAATGATTTAAGCCGGGCTTAAGCGCGCCCGCTTCTAGGCGACGTCTTCGTCAAAGCCGAGAAGGCGCGTTATGCGCGAAATTCTCGGATTGCCGTCCCAGTCCCAATAACGCAGGACCGCGCGGGCGTAGTCCCTCGCCATTGAATCGAAAACGGCGAGCAGTTTTTCGGCCTGCGCCGGCTCAAGCGGCGATTCGGTGTCCTGCCGGCTGACAAGCGCGAAAAATTCCGATCTCGGCATGCCGAGGCTTTTGCACATGACCGCAAAGGGCTCAACGCCCGGATCGCGCAGGATGCGGGCGACAAGCTCACGCGAGACGCCGGCGATCAATGCGACCGCATGAATGATCTCCTGCGCCGGATATTTTCGGGCGGCGGCGAGCGTCTTGACGACGACATCCATCGAGACGGGCTCGCCGTTGACGCCGCGAGGGCGGTGGCGGCGGTCAAGCATGGTCAGGATTTCCTGCACGAACGGATCTGCGCCTTCGCTCCTGAACACGCGCGGATAAAGATCCTGCACCGCGTCCTGAACGATCGTGCGGTCAAGGGCGAAACGCGTGAGAATGCGTTTCCGGTTCTCGGCGCTCACCCACCAGAACATCATGAACCCATGCGCCGGTTCGAGCTCCTTCCGGCGCAGCAGCATCGCCTGCATTTCGGCGTCCGTGGTCGAACGGCTGACGAGAAAGTCGATGGCGTTCGGCGAGAACAGGAATTCTTCACGCCGCAACAAGAGTTTTGCGACTTCAGGCTCCTCGAATTCCAGGATGATGTCGGCAAGCGAGGCCGTGAGGTCGATCCGTCGCGCGATCATCTCGCGGTGCGCCGTCGTGCCTGTGCGCGCGCACTCGATCAGCAGCGCTTCGGGCACCGGATCGACGCGTCGTATCACCGGTTCGGCCACCCGCGGCTCATCGAGGAGCAGCGTCCGCAGCAGCGCATTCGGCGCCTCCGCGACGCGGGCGACCCGGCGGGCCACTTCAAGGCGCAGATCCTCATCGGCCTCGTGCAGCGCCTGCAGCATGATGTCGGCGACAAGCGAACGCTCATTCGCCGAAATGCGCGCGGCGGGCAGAACGACGAGATCGACGAGCTTGCGAAGCATGGCTTCGCGGGGCGTATGGCCCTTCCTCGGCTCCGGCGTCAGCCCTGTTTCCGCCGGAACGAGCGCTTCAGTCGCAGGATCCTGCGTCGACATGCCGTTTTTCCCTCTCAGGAGGCCGGATCGGCCGGCCGATAGCGATCTAACAGCAACACCGTTAACCGGGCCTGAATTGCCGCCGCCGAAACGGGGAGACGCCGCGGCGCCGGCCTGCTAAGGTCGCCGCGTCATTCGTGTTGTGGGGCAAATCGTGTCCAAATGGTTGATTTCGGCGCTCGGCGCCGTCGCGCTCGCCGCCTGCGCCAGCGATTCGGGTCTGTCGGAGGAGCCGGGATATATCGCCGGTTTCGGCGACGGCTGCGCCACGGCCCATGAGGAAGACAAGAGCTTTTCGACGAAACGCGTGCGGGACGCGGATCTTTTTGAAAATGACCGCGCCTATCGCGCCGGCTGGAGGCAAGGC
>CALKYG010000454.1 GCA_938003575.1 uncultured Alphaproteobacteria bacterium | reverse complement strand
GCTTTTCGAGGCGGTCGGGGTTCTCGGGGTTCCGGTCCGCATTCTGTCCATTTTTTCCCCGGTCGTTTTCTGGCAGTTTGCGATGTCGCTGTTCGATGACGGCTTCCGGGTGCGGCCGCTGACGCTCGTTCCGTATCTTTTCGTGGCGCCGCTGGTGATCCTTCAATTTTACGCTGTGGAGGGCGTCGCTTCGACCGCCTCGTTCGTCGCTGCGCGCGTCGTCATGATATTCGCATTCGGCCATGCGATGTATACGGCGCTCCGGTTTCTCAATGACGATCTCATAGAGGGCCGCCGCCGGTTCCGGATCCTGTTCGCCGTCGCCGTCGGGATTGCCGGTCTCATTATCAATTACACCGAGACGGTCGGAATAAGAGGCTACCCTCCCGCCGGGCTCCTGCTTTTTCAAGCGTCCGCCGTTCTGATGATGACCCTGGTTTTCGGCGTCTGGCTCTTGGGCGCGCGGGCGGAGGTTCTGGACGGCCGCGAAAGGGCGCCGGACTTCGCCGCGCCTGACGCTGCGCCCGCTGTAAGAGCGGCTGACCGCCCGGCCTATGACCGCCTGATGCAGTTGATGAGCGAGGGCGCATGGCGGGAGGAAGGGCTGACGGTTGCCGGGCTCGCCGAAAAAGCGGGCGTGCCGGAGCACAAATTGCGCGCGCTCATCAACGGCGAACTCGGTCATCGGAATTTTTCGGCGTTCCTGAATTCCTACAGGCTCGCGGAGGCAAAAAGGCTGCTCGCCGACCCGGGACAGGCGCGCCGTCAGATCCTGCAGGTCGCCCTCGATGTCGGATTCGGGTCGATTGCGCCGTTCAACCGCGCCTTCAAGGAAGCGACCGGCGCAACGCCGACCGAGTTTCGCAAGAATGCGCTCGGGGCGGATTGATCGGATTCAAAAATTCCTGATCGAATTTGAAAAAGCTCAAGGTTTTCAGGGATCGCGTAGAAAATCCGCCGTTCGGTTCCCATTCCTTTCCGCGTCGCCATGACAGGAAAGAGATTATGGATCAGGCGTTCGCCGCATTGCCCGGCGCCGGCGCACTTTATATCGCTATTTTCGCCCATGATTACGGGCGCTATGTCATTTTTGCGGCGGGCGCATGGCTCGTCCTGTGGAAGATCTTCAACCGATCGCTCGCCGGCCGGAAAATAAGAACGGGAACGCCGGAAGCGGCGCAAATGCGGCGTGAGTTCGCCGCGTCGACGCGGACGGCGGCGATCTTCGCGCTCTCCGGCCTGACGCTCGCCCTTGGCGGCGAGGCCGGACTCTTCAAGACCTATGACGCCGCCTCTGAAAACGGCTGGCCCTATTTCTGGGCGTCGCTCCTTGCGATGATCGTTCTGCACGACGCCTGGTTTTACTGGACTCACCGGCTGCTCCACGATCGGCGCCTTTTTCGCCGGTTTCACCGGACCCATCACAAGTCGAAAAACCCGACGCCCTTCACCGCCTATTCCTTCGACATGGGCGAGGCGGCGATAAACGCAGCCTTCGTCCCGCTCTTCGCGATCGTCGCGCCCATTTCCATGCCGGCGCTCGGCCTATTCCTGACGCACATGATCGCCCGCAACGTGATCGGTCATTCCGGCTATGAGTTGTTTCCGGCGCGCCGCGACGGCCGGCCGCTGTTTGACTGGCTGACGACTGTGACGCATCACGATCTGCACCACGCGCAGGCCGGGTGGAATTACGGCCTCTACTTCACCTGGTGGGACCGGATCTGCGGCACGGAACATCCCCTGTATCATGAAAAGTTCGCCGCAGCGGTGAGGAAGCCGTGCGGCCGGCCGGAATCGACCGGGCTCGCCGCTGAGGTGCGTCAGGCAGTAGGAAACAGCAACGGCATGACCTAGAGTTGCGTGAAACTGGAGGCGATGATGGCTGACGGCGCGCAGAGAACCGCATGGTGGCTGAGCGGCAATTTCGCGCCGGTCGATAAAGAAGTCGTCTCGTTCGACCTCCCTGTCTCCGGCGCGTTGCCGCCGGAATTGACAGGCGTCTTTATGCGCAACGGACCCAATCCGGCCCGCGAACCGAGCGCTCACTGGTTTCTCGGCGACGGCATGATTCACGGAGTCAGGATTGAGGGCGGCCGGGCGCGCTGGTATCGCAATCGCTATGTCGCAACGCCGCTGGTCGAGCGCGGCCTGTC
>CALKYG010000453.1 GCA_938003575.1 uncultured Alphaproteobacteria bacterium | reverse complement strand
CTGTAAATCTGCCCGCTTCGGCGTACGGTGGTTCGAATCCACCCCCCTCCACCATAATTTGTAATTTATGGCAATTAATTCAATACGTTAAGTTATTGGCGTGAATCATAAACCCTCATTTAGTCCCACAATTTGAAAAAGACTAAAATGCGTGTAAGCACCCCAATTGAATCGCCTGACCGACCTGGCTCGGACGTCTGGGGTGACGCTGACCGGCAAAAACCCTCCATCTATAGGCAGACCCGACTTTCCCTGATTTTATAGTGGTTGGGGATAAGCGGGGCGGAGTTATGTTCTTCAAGAAAAAGCCTGTCGCTAAGGCGATGAGCCGCGATGAATTCTTGAGCCAACATGCGCAACTGAAGTCGAAGGAAGACCAACAGCGCCTCAACGCTCGCTTCGACGGTGAGGAAGTCGACCAAGAGACTGGCGGGTTCAGAGGCGACCCCGAACAATTAGCGAAGCTAAAGGAAGGCGTCGAAGCATGGAACGCATGGCGAAAAGAGAACCCAGAAGTAAAAATCGATCTAAGCGGTGCCGATCTTAGCGGCGCCTCGCTCTTTAGAGTCGATCTAAGCGGCGCTGACCTAATAGGAGGCAATCTCAGCGACTCCTATTTGGGCAATGCCGATTTCAGCGGCGCCAACCTCGCGTATGCCAATCTCAGCCGTGCCATGCTCACGGCAGCCAATCTCGGCGGCGCCGACCTCAGGGTAGCCAATCTCAGCGGCGCCGAATTCGAGTATGCCAAACTCAACGGCGCCATCCTCGTGTATGCCAATCTCAGCAGCGCCATCCTCACGTATGCCAATCTCAGCGGCGCGGTTTTGAGTTTGGCGAATTTTGCAAACACCCGTATTACGGGCGTAATTTATTCTAGGCGCCTACTGCGTAACCGCTGCCATGGTGTGCGCGCAGCCGAATGCTATGGCGATGCTCAATTTCGCCGTGACGTGATGGATCAGGATATTCTTGATCAGCGGCTTTCGGCGATAGAGCGTTCTGTTCCCGCCAACGCGTATTCGATTCTCTGGTTCGTTCAGGCTCTGTTGAGCGGCGTGAAATTCCTGCCGCTCTTTGCCGGCGCGCTTGTCGGATTGCTGTTCAAGTCCATGATCGAGCCTTTCGATGGAACCGCGTTGATCGGTAGCGTTTCTGCCGGTCAATTTTCTGCCCTTATGTCATTCCTACCCTATGTCGCAGCAGGAGTCGGCGGCGCGGTCTTTCTCGCCGGAACCCTCGGTCGTCTTTTTGCCTATTGGGTCTGGAGCATGTTCGACTTCGGTCGGGACTGGGACCGGGTCATCCTGTTCGCCTTCTTCATGGTGCTGGCTTTTGGCGGGGTCTATTCGAGCATCGACGGCGTTCATGTCTCGCTTGCGAGCGCGGGTAGCGATATTTGGTTCTATCCGTGGTTCACCGCTCTCATGGGATTTGCGACACTCGGCATTGCCGACTTCGTTACCCCTCTGACGAATTTGGGTGGCGTAGTAATCATGGCAAATGTGCTCTCGGGATTCGTCACCCTCGGACTACTTCTTTCGGTCCTTGGAGATGGCTTCGCGCGAAGGTCGTAACTGCAATGCGTCCGGCAGGCTTTGCGACCTGATCCGGCGGCCGGATGGACCGGCTCGGAGAATTGCGGGACCGGGTGCATCCTGATTAACCCGCCTCGATACTGGATTGACTCTAGGGCGCGCTCCGGCTGGACGCGCCCTTATTCATGCGCCAAGCTCCCGCTCGGGGAGATACCCATGAAACTAAGAGCCGTCGCCGCAACCGTCGCGGCCCTAATTGCCAGCCCGGCGCTCGCCGATCCATGCGAAGCGCCCTTGCCAAAGCCAGGCGCTACCTTTTCGGGACCTGTCACCTACATCGTTGACGGCGACGGCCTATGCGTCGGCGAAGCGCAGGGAGGGATCGAAGTCCGGCTCGGCGACTTCAATGCGCCGGAATTGAACGGCCCGGGAGGCGCGGAAGCGAAAGCCGCCTTGCGCCGGATCGCATTCGGAAAGTCCGTCACCTGCACGCCATGCGAGGGCGCGCGGAATCCGAATAAATGCGTTTCCTATGATCGCGTCATCGCGACTTGTCGGCTGAATGGAAAGCGGCTTGGCGACTTGATGCGAGCGGCCGGAATCCAAGAAGGCGGTCACTAGATTGCAGCGAACGGCGCTCACTCAATTTTTGCGCCATCTCCCGACGCCGCAGCGGGTCGAATATCGCCGCAGGATCGGAGCTTTGACTGACTATTGGGCCGCCTTTCTGCATCGCAAATACGGGACCGGCGGAGCCTTGGCGATTGCTCGGCGGCGTATGGTCGAATCAGCGCGCCGCGGCGATCTTTTCAGAAATCATCTATGGTCTAATATTCAGCGCAAACTGAGAACCGGGGAGCTATGAAGATTGCAATTACGATTGCGGCGGGACTGACCGCAATTTCAAGCGCAGCCTATGCTGCAAGGTGTTCGGATTTCGCCACTTGTAGGGAGGCGGTCATTGCATGGTGCAATGGCCAGCACCCGCGCGCAGATGGAGACGGCGACGGAATTCCTTGCGAAAATGTTTGCCGAAGCCTCGCTGAGGTTGAGCGGATCAAAAAAGAAATAGGCTGCAATAGATAGACCCTAAGGAAGCCTACCTCAAATTCCGATCATCATGCGTCTCAGCATAATTCGGCTTTGACGGATAATTTTTCCAGCGTCAGCATTTGCTAGCTGGCTTGCATTCTATTGGGCGTTCGCTTTTGCCGATGTTCAAATGCGGGTCCGAACGAAGCCTCAACCATGCTCACAACTATTTTTCCACACCGCGAAATTCCAATGCAAAAATACTTAACGATCGTTCATTCCTGTGCGAACTTCTTATATAAAATAGGGAGGTGGCTATGGCAGAATCCGTTGTAACCGACCACATTGCGAATGAGCCAGAAGCTGGAGAAAAGCGCGATCCGGCCTATGAGATCGAGACATTTGGCCCCAAAGCAAGATCCAAAATGATGATGTTAGGCTATCTTCTCGATGAAGATTCTGAAGTAAGCGATGATTTGGGAAAGATTATTGATGGAGTATTGGAGGCAGGCCCTAGTAATTTTAAGCGCGTGATGTTTTATCTACATGAACTCAATCAAAATATCCGCAGCAAGAGAGATGCGGACCCGAGATCGTATGCCCGTTCAACCTTCGGAATTACCGACGAATCCGCCTGACGATTCAGGGACAATAGATGTTGCCTTGCTCTCGGAAATACTCCGGGAGTTCACTCCTTATCGCGTGATGCGTGCGCATCAGGAGAACGGCATTGGTCGACTTCTTGCGGACGAGCTTCCGCATTCGAGCTGGTATTACGACGCTTTTGTAATCGCCACCGCATATCGTCTTCTTCACGGGGCAAAAACTCAGGCAGACGTTGAGCGGGAACTGCTCGCGCTTGCTCATCCCGAAACTCAGGATGAAACAGAGTAACTAGAGTCCGCACAACTGCGCGGACTAGATTGTCCTTCGGACGCTTTAACATCTCACCCACTCTACCTCTGGTAGCACCGCCTGTGGAATCACACAAGCCTTTTCGCGCGCAATTTTGCGCAGTCGAAAAGGAAAATGGCGATGTCCAACATCTATGAAAACGAAGTCCGTCGTGAACAACTGAAACTGTTGCGCTTTGAGAAGTATCTTCGGGCAATTGCGCCGGTGGTCCTCGCGACCGGGCTTACTGTCTCCGACATCAACCAAGCTCACGCTAATCGAGCAACGCTTGACAATGCAACAAGCGTTTTCACCCAGCTCGAAAGTGAAACAGGCATTGGTGATTTTATCACTATCGCTGTCAGGGAGATGGACGAACTGATTTCGCGGCTATCTGTTACTGAGCCGCTTCAAATGAGACAAGCGACAATGCTACAATTGATGGAGGTGGTCGATCACGCTCACCAAGCTGCCCAGGATAGCGCGTATCGCAACGGGATTCGCTTGATCGGTGACCGGCGTTCAAACGAGAAGGCGGATGGCGGAACGCCAAAACTTAGTGCGAACGCAGAGTGGTTTGCGAGGAATTTCGTCGATGGGGGAACGCCAAAGGTAAGCAATAATGCTGGGTGGCTAAAGTCCAGGTTCGGATTCTAAGGGAAATCCGTGCGCGGGCGAGCTCTGGCAATCGTCCGCGCACGGTCAAAAGGGCCGCAAAATTGGACGAATTTCACGCATCTGTTCTGACGAACTGGATTACAGTCAGCGCCGGATCGCTGTTGCTGGTCAACCTTTTCACCGCGTGCGCTACCCAAAACCGAAACTTGATTTTTGGCGCAATAGCACTTCTTTGCTTCTGGGTGATGACTTTATGCATTGTCATGCTGCTACGTGACAAGGATGCGGCTGTATTTCGATCAGTAATTGATTTTGGCGCCGTATTGCTTTTTTATCGCCTTGCCGAGCGTGACAAGAAAACAGGAGAGCGTCATGACTGGGCGGCTCTAATTTGTTTTTGCTATGGTTGGCTGCTCATCTTCGATCTAAAATTCTTGATTTTTGGCAGCGAGAACTCGCTTTTCTTGCGGGCCACTTCAAACGTAATATTCTACTTCAAGATCTTGGTAAATTTCGTTCCTTCGGCGGGTCAATTGCTGGGCTTCAAGAGAATCTTGATCGCTGGACCACAATAGAGATATGTGCCAACACCTAAGATTCGAGAGTTGACCGTAATTGGCCGTCTTGGCTTACAAATAAATGCCAACCCGAGCCCAATCGGTGGAGCTAACTGCGGCGCGTCGCGATGCGTTCGGCAATGCGATGAAGGCTCATGAGCGCGGCGTCGCGGTCGGTTTCGTGAAGCATTCCCTCGCGCAGCATTTCATTCGCCAGTTCGATCCATCGCTTACGTTCGCGTTTCAGAAGCTTGCCCGGGATCCTTATCCGGCGAATGACGCGCGCAGAGTTGCAGGTGAAGGCGCTCGGCCCCTCTCCAGGATCAGACGAGATCGGGCCAATCGGCTCCACCTCAAAGACCGCCCCCTCAAACCTGAGAACTTTCGCGGCGAACCTGATCGCCAAGGCCTTATCGGTCGTGACGTAAACTTTGTCGGCTTCGTAAGTGTCCGCGAATGTGTTTCTTCCGCTAAGGCCAACAGATGCAGCCGACATGATCCAGCCGCCTTTACCAGCCCGCAGAGGCCCGCCATGAAACCATTTCGTCTCGGGCGGGAAATCAGCAAGCGTCAGGCTTTCGCCGCCCAAAATCATTTCAGCTCTCCCAAAGCGGTTTTGCGGCCGGCCGGTCATTCTTCGCGCCAGCCGCGCCACGCGCGGAATAGCTCGACTGCTGGCTCAGCCGCATCGCCGTCATGAGGCTTTTGATGATCGCCGTTTCCGCCCGCTGCTCCCTCAGGAGCGCCGACAATTCCGCCGGATCATATTCGCGCGCCGCATAGACCTTCCTCAGCAAGTGCGCGATCCGCCGGGATGCGGTCACATGGCGGCAGTATTGAACCAGCAGCGCGTGCGACTCCGGGCCGAAAAAATCGCTCGGAAGGCAATTGACGACGCGCCGCCATTCGTCCGCCTCATGGTCGAGTAGCTCCAAGGGAGGCTCTGGTCGCGGGATGGTGATGACCGGACAAGCCGGGATCGTCGCCAGTTCAGCGCCGCTCTTGCGTCCGCGTTTGCGAGTCATGATTGGAAAACCTTGCCATTATTCAAAGCAGCTGCCCCCGCGTCGGCCCTTTGTCCCCGCAATGAATTCCGGTCTTGCCCCCCGGGGAGTGCGAACGACGCGGACCGGGGAAGGACAGTCCGCGCCGCTCTTGCGCAGGGTGGCGTCTCACCGCGCGCGAGGTTCGTCATTGAAGAAATCAGAGGCGATCAGGTCTTTTGCAGCATCTCGCGAGCCCTCCAGGATGCCGCGCATGTTTTCTTCGGCGTACCAATCCGCACAGGCGCGAACATAAGACTCGTCTGCGCCTTGTTCTCGTAGGTCCACTGACATGCGTTCGATGTCGGCTTGCATTCGGTCTTGGAAAAGCGCCAGCATCTTGTCACGGATTGCGCGCTCAAGATCAGAAATCATTGCGGTCCTCATAGTCGGTTGCGTGTCTGCCGAGAATGAAGCCGTCGAGCTTGGCTTCGAGCGCCGCAATTTTCGCCTTCAGCGGCTGCACTTCCTTCTCAACGTATTCCCGAAATGCAGGCGCGAAGCCTTTCGCGATTGACTCGATTTCTTTGTTCGTGATGCTCATGGATCAATCGCCGTATGCTGCGCCGCTTATGACGGAAACCGCATTGCTGCGGACTTTCGTCCAATTGACGAATTGAGTCGTCATGACCGCTGTCGCGCCTGCCTGCCAAAGCGAGACCTGCGTTGCTGCGCCGCTGGGAGCGTCACTTGGAATGAGCGAAGCCTCGCGCGCCGTACTGATTTCGACGCCGCCGCGAGCGAGCGCAATTCCCGATCCGTCGATAAAGACAAGATCGGTGTCCGGTACCGCAGCGCTGGCCAGTGCCGGAACGCCGCCGACCTCGCCGCCTCGCGCGCCCACGTTCGGGAACTCAGCCGACGCCATTCCCGCGAGCAACGACGGATGGCCGACGACATAGCTCTTATGTGCGTTTGGATGCGTCGCCAGAACGCCTTTGATGTCTGCGCGCGGATCGGTTGTTGCAGTTACGGCGCTTACTCCATTCGTGACGGATGCCGGCGTCTGCTCCGCGACTCCCGCGTTGCTCGCGTCGATGAATGCGACATTTATCGCGTTCGCGTTCGCACTCGCCAAATCCGAAATGAAGGCACTGAGCGCGATTGGGTCGCCGAATTCGAGCGCTTCGTTTGACACGAAAACCGTCGAGGCAACCTTCAGCGGACGTAAACTATCGCTGGTCAGGACGCCGCTAGAAATCGGTGCAGGCGCTCCCGACTTTACGAAAGCGGCTGTCGCACCGGATGCGGCGCCAATAAGTCGAGCATGAAACGAGACGCGTCGAACCGTCTCCATTGATGCAGGTATTTCGAAATAACGCTGAACATCGAAGAATTCACCCATCGCTTCGAAATAGGCGGAAAGCGCCGCCGACCAGTTTCCAGCTAAGCCCGTCGCTGCCGTAACCGCACCCTTACTTACCAATTGAATCCGATCGTACTCGGTCAATTGGCCTAGCTCTTCTGCGCCCTTGGCGACAAGCGCCACGCGCGAATTAGCGCCGAACCTGCGTGAAATTATCTCAGTCGCAAATTCGCTTTGGTTTTCTGCCGCCGCCATTCCTAAGGCAAGCATTGCGAAAGGCGCGCCGCGGCGTTCTAGGAGGTTGTCGTAATCGTATCTCATGCGCTCTGATACGACGCGCGAGTGAATCCGCGCGTACCGATCCGTACCGATGTTTCAAAAAATTTCGCCGGTCTCGCAAAAACGCGCGACGACATGCAGGGAATAGCGCGCCGGCCTGGAAATCGGGTCGCTTTTGGGAAGGCGGCCGTTCATGCGCCACCGCTTTAATTGATGGATTGACCAGCCCTTGAACCGTGCGAGGTCGGGCGCGGAAACTGTTAAATCTTCCGCGACGGCGTATCCGCGAGCGCGCATGGCGGCGGCGATGGCAAGGGCTTCGTTCATTCAGACATAGCTCCGCTTTCCGCTAACACCTCCCTCCCGGCTGTCGGTTGCCGGGAGATCAAGGGCGGGAGCTTTCAAGTCGCCGTATAACCGCGCTGCGAATTTCTCCGGCTCGCCAGACCGTCTCCCGGCCCATGTCGCGGTGCCTGCGCGCCGATCTCGTCGGCGAAGTCGAGGGGATGGTGGGCGCGGTTGTCCGTCAGTTCGTCTCCAAAACAGTCCGGGGCTCGGAATCCGCGTTTCGGCGGCAAGTTCGCCCGGCGACAATCCGGCTTTGGCTTTCGCCTTCGGGAGCCGGCGACCGTGAACGGGACTTTATGGCTTGGTTGCATCGGCGAGCGGCCTTTGCTGCATTTGTGGCGCGCCAAGTCCCGCAATGAACGCAGGCGCACCGAATAGGACGGCCCGTTGACGCGGGCCGTTTTTCGTTAGGCGTCCTCCTTTTCCGAGAAGATTGCCGCGAGCGCGTGAGCGCGCCTGAGCGCGTCCAGCGTGTCGTCACAAAGCCTTCGGATGCGGCGACCGGCCGCCTCTATCTCACCGGCGCGGATGTCGCCGCCGCGCCTGATCTCTGCGCCAAGGTCGCGAAACCGGCGCGGCTTGTTTGCAAGATAAAACGAGAGTTCCTGGGCATGGTCGCAGGCCGCTCCCAAATGGCGCGCGACTTCCTCGCGTTCGTGTCGATAGGGGACCAATTTCGTCATGCGGCGACGCCCCTGCAGCGAGCGGCGAAGGCCGTGCGGTCGACGAATTCGGCGCAGGCGTCGTCGGCGTCAGTCAGCGCGAAAGAATAGGTCCGAGAGCCGTCAATCCATTCCGAAGACGCAGATCGCCGAGCGCGACATTCGCCGAGATTCGGGCGCATACGATCGAGATACGGCCGCCAATTTAGGCAACGATCGCAGGAAGGTGCGCTCATTTGGCGGCCTGTGCGTCACGCTCGGCGATGCGTTTGGCGATATAGCCGTTGATTTCTTCATCAACAAATCTGGACGCGCGCGGCCCGACTTTTACCGGCCTTGGAAAGCGACCGGCTGCAATGTCGTCATAAAGGCGACTGCGTGACCTGCCGGTGCGTTCAATTGCTTCCTCAAGGGTTATAAGCTTCACAGAACCGTCTCCTTCTTATTGGGACGGTCTGGGAATTAAGGCTCTTTCTTATCCCGTAAGAACCCGGAGCTAGAGGATTTTTCGGGAAATTGCTGCATCAATCGCGTCTTCAAGCTTATCGACTCGACTATAGCCAAATCTTTTAGCCCACATCGCAAGGAAAAATCTTTGCGTCTTCCGATTGAGTTGTTTCCCGGAACCAAGCTGCTTCATCCAATCGCTTACCAACAGTAGCTCGTCGTCCGTAGCGCGCTGCTTTCGTCCACGCCTGTCAACCTTGCCGCTAGGCCGGAAAGCTTCAAATGGAAAGTCAGCGGTTTTCTTCTGCGCCATTTCGTTCAGGTATCTAATGAGAGCGCCGATATGTTGAAGTTCGGCAGGCGTCAGCTGAGGAAAATCCCTTTCAAGCCATTCGCAGAGCGCTGGCGTGCCTTCAAAATACTTTTCGATTACGCGCGAAGCTGTCATACGCTAGCTCCCAAAAAATCCGCCCATTGAGCCATAAGTTCACGACGCGCATCTAGAAGCTTTGTTCGCCGATATGCTGCTTCCGTTTTGTCTTTAATCGCGTGGGCGAGGGCGCTTTCCTTCACCTCACGTGAGAAATTTGTCTTCTCTTCGCTCCAATCACGAAACGCGGATCGAAAACCATGCGGAGTGGCGTCAACCTGCATCCGTTTCACGGCCGCAAGGAATATGCCATTTGAAAACGGCTTTCCGGCTGTTGGGCTAGGAAAAACAAAATCGGTAGGCTCTGGATTTCCGGCAATTTTTTTTGCATTGCGTAAAATTGCCACCGCGCGCTTTGAGAGCGGTACAAGATGCGCTTTTCCCGCTTTCATCCGCGCGGCCGGAACTGTCCAAAGAGCCTTTTCGAAATCAATTTCAGACCATTGGGCATTCAGCGTCTCGGACGTCCTTGCCGCCGTCAAAATCAAGAATTCAAACGCTAACGCTCCCGTGGGCGTCATGCCGGCATTGCGAAGGTCGCGGATGAAATTGGGAACGTCCTGATAGGGAAGGGCTTTAAAATGCGCCACGCCGCCGCCGTTTCGAGGGAGGCCGCGCATAGCCATAGGCGCAGGATTTTCGCCGCTCCTTAGCCCCTCTGACGCCGCAGCGTCCAATACGCGCGTGACGCGCTGTCGCACTCGCTTCGCCGTTTCTCTTTTTTCAAACCAAATCGGGAGCAGGGCGTCGCGAACGGCTTTGGAGTCGATAAGGTCTAGCCGCGTCTTTCCAAGTGTTGGGAAGGCGTAAAGCTCTAATGACCTGATCCAGATTTGCGCGTGTTTCTCGTTTCGGAAATCGCCCTTAATGTCCTCGTACAGGCGACGCGCGTATTCCTGAAAGCACGGCGTTTCGCGCTCGCGTTGCCTAGCGGCGAGGGGGTCTTCCCCCTTCCGGATAGATTGGCGAAACTCGCCGACCTTTGCGCGGGCATCTGCGAGCGAAACTTCTCTGAACGGTCCGAGCCCAATGTCGCGACGCCGACCATGAAACATCACGCGCAGTATCCAGCGCTTGTTTCCATTGCTATCTATGAGAAGATGCAAGCCATCGCCGTCAGCATATTTGCCGGGCGTTTTGAGCGCCCGAATTCCGGCGGGCGTCAGCCGCTTAAACTTCCTTTGTCCCAATTCGCTCGTACCACAATTAAACCCACAATTATTGTGGGATGTTGCGAAATTCTATGGTACTCTATGGGATGTTTCCTATCAAGAAAAGCCTATAAATAGGGAAGAAATGGGACGTTGCGGGGCACGGTGGGACAGCAGTTCGTTAGAACCCCCCTCCACCATTTGTATCTGCGCGATGCCGCCCGCCAACCCATCGCGCGGGTTCCGGTTCGAACCTTC
>CALKYG010000452.1 GCA_938003575.1 uncultured Alphaproteobacteria bacterium | reverse complement strand
TGCTGAGGACTCTTCAATGGCGAAAAGGCCGGACAGGATCGCCGAGCGCATCGCCGCTATCGCCGCCGCGGAACCGGTGAAGGTGCGGCCGTCATCCCTGCGCGAGGAACCAAGACGGAAGGAGCCTCGCCGTCCGGTATACCGGCAAGGCAGGCTCACCATCGCCGGCGGCGCAAGGCTCGGCTGCGTCATCGCGGATGTCAGTCCAAACGGCGCGCGCGTTGAGCTCGACGGCGCCGAATCCCTTCCCGATTACGTCGTATTGAGAATTGTCATGACCGGCGAGATCAAGCGGGCGCGCGTGGTCTGGCGGCGCGGAAGATCGGCCGGGCTTTCGTTTCTGGTCGGTCATCGGGTCGGCTTCGGGAGTTCGAAAGTCGAGATTAACCCTTAGTAAACCCAACCTTGATCACATCGATCGAAGAACCTGCGCAGAGGGCATGCGTATGTCGACCGACGGCAATGGCGATCGGCTGAATCGCCGTTTGAGAGCAATCAGCTCCGGCGCCGCGGCGCCGGCGGCTTTCGGGCTGAAAAAAGCGCCGCCAAGAAAATCGGACAAGAGAACAGGCGAAAGGAAGCCTGCATTTCGCGTCGGCAAGATCGTCTATTCGGGACGCAATGAAGTCGCGTGCGTCATCAAGGACTATTCCCAGACAGGCGCGCGCATTGTCCTGGAAACCGGACAAGCGCTCCCGCCGACAGTCCGCCTGGTGGTTTCACAGTCCGGCCTCCGGCGCGACGCAGAGGTGATATGGCAGGATGGACGTGAAGTCGGCATCGCCTTTGCCGAAACCAGCGGCTAGGTGACGCAGCCGTCTTGGATCAGATAGATTAGGGCCTACTTCTCTCACCGGTCAGACTGGATCCAGAGACGTGAAATCGCATTTTTGCAGGCGAGTTTTCCTGAAAGGCGCCGCCGCCGCTGCGGCGCTTGCGCCGCTCGCCGCCACCGCCGCCTCGCCGCTCGACGGGTCGCGGCTCGTTGCAATGGCGAGGGAGCTGGCGCGGCGGAACGCGCGCCGCATCAAGAAGTCTGACATTGTCGCCCTTGCCGATTTCTCGGCGCCCTCCTGGTCGCCGCGCTTTCATCTCGTCGACATCGAACGGGGTGAGGTGAAGTCGATGCTGACCGCGCATGGACGCGGCTCGGACCCGCGGCACACCGGCTGGCTGAAGACTTTTTCTAACGCTGTCGGCTCTTACGCTTCATCAAGCGGCGCCTACCTGACCGGCGCGCAGTATGACGGCAAATACGGCCGTGCGATGCGTCTTACAGGGCTCGACCCGGAAAACAGCAACGCCGACCGGCGGGCGATCGTCATTCACTCGGCATGGTATGTCAGCGATGACATGATCGGGAAATACGGAAAACTCGGCCGCAGCGAAGGATGTTTCGCGCTTAGCGAGACAGGACTGAAGGAAACGCTGGACGCGCTCGGCCCCGGCCGGCTTCTTTACGCGGGAAAGCTTCAGGATTTCATCCTTTAGGATGCCGGCGCTGCGACGCACTCGCCGCGGGCGATCGTAGCGCTCGGCGCTTCCTTCTCGGCCTCCGCCGTCATCTGGGCGTCGAGCTTGTAAACGTCGTCATAGATCCGCATCGCGCCTGAAGCGTCGCTCATCGCTGTGAAGTAGGCGATATAGACCGGTATCGGCGCCTCAAGGTCGATGGTGACTGTCGATCCAACGTCGGCAACTTCCTCAAGCGCCTCTTGCGTCCACTCGCCGCCCAATACCGCCGCGGCGAAACCGAGAGCGTCGTCAACCCTGACGCATCCATGGCTGAGCGCTCGCCGCTCCTTGTCGAAGTTTTTCTTTTCGGGCGTGTCGTGAATAAACACCGAATAGGGGTTCGGCATTGCAAGCTTCATTCGCCCGAGCGAGTTTCTGGGGCCTGGCTTTTGTCTGATTCCGCCGTCCTCGGCTGCGAAATAGCCGAGGCGCGCCGCTTCCAGCGGCTTGTCGCGCAACAGCGCGCCGACGCTTTCCGCAACGATGCTCGAGGGAACAAACCAGACCGGGTTGACGACGACGCCGGTAATCGCTGCGGCGAATTGCGGCGTCGGCGTTTTCAGGGCGCCGGCGATGACGCGCCGGCGCGCCGTTTCTTTTCCGCCGCGGACGACAATTGTTTCGAAGGATGGAACATTCACCAGCACATAGTCCTGCCCGAGATTGCGCGGCATCCAGCGCCAGCGCTCCATGTTCAGCCTCAGGATATCCGCAGTCTCTTCATCGGTCGCCGCCGAGAGCGCGGCCGAGAGCCTCTAAAACTCGGCGTGCGCGGGCGAAAACGCGTCAAGGGCTTCAGCGACGCGGCCGCTCGTGAGCGCCTCAGTCATCGCCGCCTCGATCCCGGCGCCTTCAATCGCCGGCGCGCCCATCCGCCATCGGCGCCGGTCGTCGGCGGGGGTCGCTCCGGCGGAGAGGTCACGCGCAATCCGCTCAAAAAGCGCCGACGCCGAGAGTTCGACCGCGACGGCGTCACGCCGCTCGAGCGCCATCTCCAGATCCACAACATCATAAGCGCTGCGATCAAGACCCGCCCGGTCAAGCATCATTGAATAGTCGATAAGGTCCTGCGCGTTGCGGTCGCTCCAGCGCGCCTCGTCAGCAACAGCCTTGCCGCTCGTTGTTGCGCAGCCGATCGCAGCAACCGCGGCCAGAACCAACAGAGCAAAGCCGCGGCCCTTCCTCACAGGTCCCCGCGGATCAGTTTCATGACGCCGGAAAAATCGAGGTCGTCTTTCCCCGCCGCTTCCATCAGCGCGTAGAGCGCCTCGGCCTGTGCGCCGAGCGGCGTCGCCGCTTTCGCCGCGTGCGCGGCTTCCTGCGCCAGACGCATATCCTTCAGCATCATCGAAGCAGCGAAGCCCGGCTTATAATCGCGGTTGGAGGGCGCCGCCGGCACCGGACCGGGCGCCGGACAATAACTCGTCATCGACCATGACTGTCCGGATGCGGTCGATGAGATGTTGAAAAAGGTCTGCGCATCGAGCCCCAGTCTTTCAGCCAGGTTGAACGCCTCGCATGTCGCAATCATCGTGATGCCGAGCAGCATGTTATTGGCGATCTTTGCCGCCTGCCCGTTGCCGGACGCTCCTGCGTGAAAAATGTTCCGGCCCATTTTTTCGAGGATCGGTTTTGCCTTCTCGAACGCGTCGGCGGCCCCGCCCGCCATGAACGTCAGCGTGCCGGCGGCGGCGCCGCCGACGCCGCCGGACACCGGCGCATCGAGCATGGCGAAGCCTTTTTCAGCGGCGGCCTTCGACACGGCGCGCGCCGTATCAACGTCGATCGTCGATGAATCGATCAGCAGGGCGCCAGCCTTCGCATTCGCGATCACGCCGTCGGCGTTGAGGTAAACGGACCGCACATGTTTGCCGGCGGGCAGCATGGTCACGACAAAGTCGGCGCCGGCGACGGCTTCGGCGATGCTCGCCGCTGCGGCGCAGCCGTTTTCCACCGCTCTGGCGAGCGCCGGTTTCGACAAGTCGAAAGCGGTGACCGCGTGGCCCGCCCTGGCGAGATTTGCGGCCATCGGACCACCCATGTTGCCGAGGCCGAGAAAAGCGATGTTCGCCATTTTGCATTCCACGTTTGTTAAGCAGCCGGCATGCCTTATAGGGAGAAATCGCGAGCAGTAAAACTGCGGCCATGAGACCCGGCCGCCTCAAGAACGCCGGGATGGGGAATGTCTGCCGGATGTCGAGCGCCTGTCAAAAGCGGTTGCGGGTGAGTTTCCTCATCCATCGGCCGTCCATGTCGGGCGGCGCGCGCGTCATCGCCCGCTACGCGCGGATGTTGAAGGACAATGGGCACGAGGTATTTCTAACCGGTCTCGGCGCGCCGCGCATGTCGTGGAAGACCCGCGTTAAAGGTCTGTTCGGCCTTGCGCAGAAATGGCGGCCTTCACCGTCCCACTACGCGCTCGAAGGTCTCGATGTCCGGCTGATAGACGGACGAAGCCGCCTTGAGGCCGCCGATCTGCCGGATGCGGACGTCACGGTCGCAACATTCTGGCTGACGGCCGAATGGCTGCCGGACCTGCCGCCGGAGAAAGGCGCCAAGGTCTATTTCGTCCAGCACCATGAAGCGGATTTTCCGCATGCGGACCGCCAGCGCGCCGAAGCGACCTATCGCGGGAACAGCCGCATCATCGCCGTATCAAGCTGGATCGTCGGCGTCCTTGCTGAAAAATACGGCCGCACTGATGCGGCGCTCGTTCTGAACGCCGTCGACGCCGCTCATTTCGCGCCGCGAGCCGATCGCCGCAAACAGGCGAGACCGACAGTCGGCTTCATGGGATCGCGCAACGCCACGAAACGCGTCGACGTCGCCGTCCGGGCTTGCGAGATCCTTAAGGAGTCGTTTCCGGACCTGCGCGTCCGGGTGCTCGCCGCGCAGCCCCCGAACGGCGCCTATGTCATGCATCCCTGGTTCGACCCTGAATACAACCCGTCGCAGGAAAGGCTCGCTGCGCTTTACGCTGAATGCGACGTTTGGCTGTTCACGAGCGATATCGAGGGATACGGCCTGCCGCTGCTTGAAGCGCTGGCGAGCGGCACGCCGCTGGTCGCGCGGCCGGCGGGCGCGGCGCCCGATCTCGTGACGCCTTCAAACGGCGCGCTCGTTGACAGCGACGATCCGGCGATGATCGCCGCGGCGGCGGCGCGGATCCTGTCGAAAGCGCCCGATGACTGGAAAAAAATGTCGGACGCGGCGCTCGCTTCAGCGCGCGTTCATGACTGGAACCGGAGTTTTGAAAAATTCGAAGCCGCGCTTTGCGCCGCCGCCGAGGGAAATTGGCCGCCTAGCCCGGCGGCGGCGCCGTCTCCCTGACGCTTTTGCGATCTTGCGCCTCTTTCCAGAACGCCGAAAGCCTTGATCGCGAACCGAGCCAGTCGATTTCCGGAAAGCGCAACTGCGCATAGCCGATCATGCAGACAAGCGCGATTGCGCCGAGATCGAAATCCCCCGGCATCTCGTCCAGATGGCGTTCGGCCCAATCGAGCGCCGCCCGGGCCTTGTCCAGCATGTCGGCGCGCCATTCGGGCCAGCGCAGGCTTTCTGGCCGGACGCGCGATTCATACATCGCTGAAACAAGCGATTCAGTCGCTCCGGCGAAAACAGCATGGCGATTGAAGCAGGCGATCCGCGCCGCCGCGCCCTTCGGCACGAGGGCGCCGCCGGCGGCCTTGTTCAGGAACTCGACAATCACGCGGCTGTCGATCAGGACCTGTCCGTCGTCCGTTTCAAGCGCTGGAATCCGGCGAAGCGGATTGATCGTTTCGCCGAACTCGCGGTTCGGCTCAGTCGGCCGGACGATTGTCGGCGCGAACTCAATCTCGCCGTCGAGGCCAAGTTCGATAGCGGCGATGCGCACCGCGCGAACGAATGGGGACGTCAGCGAACCAAAGAGTTTCACGGCAGAGTCAATTCATTTTCAATCGGATCGAAATAGCTTTCGATCGCGGCGTTGTCGACGCCTTCAACGCTCGCCGGCGACCAACGCGGTGTCTTGTCCTTGTCGATGATGAGCGCGCGCACGCCCTCAAAAAAGTCGTGACTGCGCAGAACGCGCTGCACGATTCGGAACTCCATTTTCATGTTGTCGTCGAAATTGAGTTCACGCCCGCGCCGCAGCTGTTCGAATGTGAGCTTCAGCGACGTCGGCGACATTCGATCGAGAATCCGGAGCATGTCGCCGGCGACGTCGTGGCCGTCAGCCTTGAGCCCCGCGTAGAGGGCGTCAAAACTCTCATACCCTTCGAACAGGCGTTTCAGCGCCGGGCGGATCATGTTGACATGCGCCTCGCCCGGATCGCCCGAAAGCGCCTCCAGAACCGCTTCGATCTGCGCGTGCGGGTGCGCGCCGAGCGAGAGCTTTGTCAGCTCGCTTTCAAGCGCCGGCATCCGTTCGCTTGGCGCATAATGCGTCGCAATGCCCGCCGCCATCGCATCGGCGGCTTTCGCGCGGGCGCCGGTCAGGCCGTAGTAAAAGCCGAGTCCGTCGTGGAGACGCGGCAGGAAATGCCCGCCGCCGACATCGGTGAACATGCCGATCCCGGTCTCGGGCATGGCGAACAGCGTGCGATCGCCCGCGACGCGGAAGTCCCCATGCACGGAAACGCCGACGCCGCCGCCCATGACGATGCCGTCGATCAGGGCGACATACGGCTTCGAATAATGATAGATCAGCGCGTTAAGCCTGTATTCCTCACGGAAGAATTCGCATGTGCCGGCCGGGTCCTTCCTGCCGCTGTCATGCAGCCACCGTATGTCGCCGCCCGCGCAGAACGCCTTTTCTCCGGCGCCTTTGACAAGAACCGCCCTTATCGCCGGCGAACGTTCCCATTCGATGAGCTTTGATCTCATCGCCTTGCACATGTTCCAGTTAAGCGCATTCAACGCTTCCGGCCGGTTCAGCGTGATGACGCCGAAGTCGCCGGCCGTTTCAAACAGGATTTCATCAGACGTCATGGCGTCCCCTCGACAATCAGAATCTCGCCTGTCGAATTCGCCCGGCGGATCTTCGCCGCCTCCTGATATTCCGGCGAGCGGTAACAGGCGAGCGCCGCTTCATAGGATTCGAACTCGACGACGACGTGACGGGCGCGGGCCGCCCCTTCGACGGCGTCGCACCTCCCGCCGCGGACGATGAATTTGGCGCCGAACTTCTCGTAGGCCGGCTGCGCAGCCTTCATGTAGGCCGGATAGTTTTCGGCGTTCTCAACCTCGACATGGCCGATCCAGTAGCCTTTGGGCACCCCGCCGCTCCTACGCCTGATATTCTTTCAAGAGGTCGCGCGCGACGATCACGCGCATGATTTCATTCGTGCCTTCAAGGATCTGGTTGACGCGCACGTCCCGAAGCATGCGCTCCAGCGGATAGTCGCGCAGATATCCGTATCCTCCATGTAGTTGCAGCGCGTTGTTGACGATGTCGAAGCCCTTATCGGTGACGAGGCGCTTCGCCATGGCGCAAAAGCGCGTGGCGTCCGGCGACTTCTGGTCGAGCTTCCACGCCGCCTGGTAAAGAAAGATTCGCGCCGATTCGAGCTCGGTCGCCATGTCGGCGAGCTTGAATTGCAGCGCCTGTTGTTCGTTGAGCCGCTTGCCGAAGGCGCGCCGCTCATTGGCGTAGTCGAGAGCCGCTTTCATCGCGGCGGCGGCCGTGCCGAGCGAACAGGCGGCGATGTTGAGGCGCCCTCCGTCGAGTCCCATCATTGCAAACTTGAAGCCGTCGCCTTCCTCGCCGACGCGATTTGAGACCGGAATGCGGCAGTCCTCGAAGTTGACGATCGCCGTCGGCTGCGAATTCCAGCCCATCTTGCGTTCATTGGCGCCGAAGGAGAGGCCCTTCGTCCCCTTCTCGACAATGACGGTCGAAACGCCCTTCGGCCCGTCGCCCCCCGTGCGCACCATAACGATGTAAAGATCGGTTGTTCCGGCGCCGGAAATGAAAGCTTTCGAGCCGTTGAGAACATAGTGATCGCCGTCCCTGGCCGCCCTTGTTTTCAGCGCCGCCGCATCGGATCCCGATCCCGGCTCCGTCAGGCAATAGCTGGATAACAGCTCCATGGACGTGAGCTTCGGGCAATATTTCCTTCGAAGCTCCTCGGATGCGAAGCGGTCGATCATCCAGGTGCACATGTTGTGGATCGAAATGTAGGCCGCAGTAGACGTGCACCCGGCGGAGAGCGCTTCGAAAATCAGCGCCGCGTCAAGACGGCCAAGCCCGGACCCGCCGACGTCTTCACGCGTGTAGATGCCGGCAAGGCCGAGTTCCGCCGCCTTGCGGATGACGTCGACCGGAAAATGCTTCTTCTCGTCCCATTCCGCAGCGAAGGGTGCGAGCTCCTCCGCGGCGAAATTGCGCGCCATTTCCTGAATGGCCGCTTGCTCGTCGGAAAGTGCGAAATCCATCGCCTACTCCCTTCTTTCGGTTTCGTGACCCTCGAGAGGCGTTCCGTCAAACCCGGGCATCCCCGGCAACGGGTGATCGCGCTCCTCGGTCAGCGGCGTCATCGGGCCGTGCCGCCCCTGGCGGTGCGTATACCAGCGGACGGCGACATAGACTGCAAGAATGCCGACAGCGATCGCCGGAAGCCAGAATTTCGCGGCCTCGCCGGCGACGGCGCCGCCGACGTGAAACAGGGTGAACATGATCGCGACATAAAGGGACGCGGTCATAACAAGCGTCACAACATACTTGCCGTAATGAGCCTTGAAGAACCCGCAGGCGACATAGGTCGGAATGCGCGTTCCCGGCACGAAGCGCGCAGTCAACATCGTCTGCACGAATTCCTTGCGGACGAGATCCCCTGCGACCGACACCCCGGGCTTTTCCGCGAACTTGTGCGCCCATTCATAGCGCCGTGCGAGTCGTCCGACCCAATATTTCCAGGCATCGGACGCCACGAGACCTGAAAGGATCGCCGCCACGAGAAACGGCGTCGGCGCCAGACCGAGAATAGACGCTGTCGCGGCGCCGATCACCGCCGCATCCTCCTGCAGGAACGGCAAGGCGAAAATCGCAAAATAGAGCGCAAAGCCGGTGAGGTGCGCGAAGTCGTCAGGTATCAGACCGAACAAGAAACGCTCCTAATGCCCCGGACGCTGCGGAAGTCCGTCGTTCAGATCGTAATAATCGCCTTTCTCGGCGACGAAAATATGGAGCGCCAGTCTGACGCCGGTCGGCTCGTCCAGGGAGCCGGCGCTGATCCCCAGAAGATGGGAATATTTTTCGTGACGGTCAGGATGCCAGAACAGGGTCGATCCGCAATCGACGCAAAAGCCACGGCGCACGACGTCGGATGATTGAAACCACTTGATCCTGTCTTCGCCTGTCAGGATTTTCAGCGACGAAAAATGTGCGTTGACTGACGCCCAGAAATGACCGCTCCAGCGGCGGCACGACCTGCAGTGACAGGCGTCGATCTCGTTTTTCATCGCCTCAGCCTCATAGGCGACCGCGCCGCAGAGGCATCTTCCGCTGATCATCCGGTTCACCGGCTCCTCGCCTTCTTCCACCCTTCGCCGAACCAAAGGCGAGACGCGGCCAGCGACAGCAGCACGCCCGGCGCCGTCCAGACAAGGTCATGAACGTCAAAGACCGCGCGCGACAGCGGCAGCTGCGCGATTTCCCACGCCCATAGCCCGCCGATCGCCGCGCCGGCGCCGGCGAGCGCTGCAAATCGCGGCGACCGTCCCGGGAAGATTTCACAGAAAATAATGAACAGCGTCGACGAGAGCGTTACGCCGCCAAGCAAGTTCGGCGCGACGCCCAGAAGATAACGGAGCGCTTCTTCCTGCGTCCCGGCCGGACGCAAAACGTCCTGAACGGCCTGATACGCGAAACCCGGCGCCGCCGCAAAGATCGCAAAAAACAGCAAAAGCGAAGAGCGCCCCATGTCCAGCCTAAATGACGTTAAAACGGCCGAGAAGCCATGTGAGCCAGGCGCGATAGCCCTCATTCGAGAAATCGGCGTCGCATGCGGCGTTGACGATCGCGCGCACTTCGTCTTCTGACTCGTTCTCGGCCAACAGCTTCGTCAATTCGCGCATCGCCTCGTCTCGTCGCGGCGTCCAGTCCGCGACCATCTCTTTCACTGCGCCTTCGACCCCGCCATGTTCTGCGATCGTATGGTTGTTGAGATAGCCGCCGAGCATCGCGAAGGTGGCGGGATAGCGGCTCTTCAGCTCCAATCGGACATTTTCGAAGTCGCGGAGGAGCGCCGCCGCATAAGCCGCCGGCGTTTTAACTTCTTCCGCCTTTCCATCGATAATCGGCCCGCGCTCTTCCGCTGCGACGCGCGGGCCGCCGCCAGCAAACGCCTTCCATAGATTGACGGCGATCAGCGCGAAAATTCCGAGCGCGATGAGTTCAAGGATGGCGATCATCGGAATCTTTACTGCATCGTCGGAATGACGAACTCCGATCCTTGCACGTCTTCCGGCCAGCGCGACGTAACCGTCTTGATCTTCGTCCAGAACTTGACGCCTTCGGGGCCGTGCTGGTTGGTGTCGCCGAATCCGGACCGCTTCCACCCGCCAAAGGTGTGATAGGCGACGGGCACCGGAATCGGCACATTAATCCCGACCATGCCGACATTCACCTGCCGCGCGAATTCGCGCGCCGCATCGCCGTTGCGGGTAAAGATGGCGACGCCGTTGCCATATTGATGCTTCGAGGGAAGCGCGACCGCCTCTTCGAAATTTTGCGCGCGCACGATTTGCAGAACCGGGCCGAATATCTCGTCATTGTATGACTTGTGGCCCGGCTTGGCGTGATCGAGCAGCGTGCCGCCGAGGAAGAACCCGTTTTCATACCCCTGCAGCGTGAAACCGCGGCCGTCGACGACGCATTTCTGCCCTTCGTCGATCGCCATCTGGATATAATTTTCAACGCGCTTCTTATGCGCCGCCGTGACGAGCGGGCCGAGATCGGAATCTTCCGACAGCGAGGGCCCGATACGCAGGGATTCAACGCGCGGCCTCAGCATTTCAATCAGCCTGTCCGCCGTCTTTGCGCCGACCGGCACGGCGACCGGCGTCGCCATGCA
>CALKYG010000451.1 GCA_938003575.1 uncultured Alphaproteobacteria bacterium | reverse complement strand
GTACACCGTCAGGAGCCGATGGGCCTCCTCGGCATTCCGGTGCTGCGTTATATCGACCTCAATGATGCGGAAGACGTGCTCGAAGCGATCCGCACGACGCCGAAAAACACCCCGATCGAGCTTGTGCTGCACACGCCGGGCGGCCTCGTTCTTCCAGCGCTTCAGATCGCGCGCGCATTGAAGGCCCATCCCGCGCGGACGACCGTTTTCGTTCCGCATTACGCAATGTCCGGCGGCACGCTGATCGCGCTCGCCGCCGACGAAATCGTCCTCAATCAGCACGCGGTGCTCGGGCCGATCGACCCGCAGATCGCCGGCGTTCCCGCGGCCTCGCTTTTGCGCCTCAGGCAGGAAAAATCAGCCGACGCGACCGACGATTATACGCTCGTCCTTGCGGATGTCGGACAGATGGCGATCGAGCAGTTGAAGCGCGCGGCGCGCGATTTGCTGAAAGGCACGGTGTCGGACAACGCCGCCGTCAATATCGCCGAACAGCTCGCCACGGGCCGCTGGACGCATGATTACCCGATCGAGGCGAACGAGGCGCGCGAAATCGGCCTCACGGTTTCGACGAACATGCCGGCCGAAATCACGGAGCTGATGGCGCTCTTCCCGGACCGCCTGTCGCGCACCAGCGTGAAGTTTATCGGCGCGCAGGGCGGCGGATTGTTCGGACTGTTCCGGCCGAGGCAGCCCCTGCCGCGCCCGGAAATGCGGGGCAGCGCGCCGCTGACGGAAAGAACGCCCTTCACCGGATACGAGCCGCATGCCGGCGCGCGCAGCTTTTCCTTCGGTCCGTGGAATCCGAAGGATATTAGAGATCAATTGCCGCCCGGACCCGCCGCGGACGATCTCATGCAAAGGCCAGGGCGCCGATAGCGCCCGAGACGGCCGCACGCAGCGATCAACGCCGTGAAATGAAGCGCGCATGCGGCGAGCCGTGCTGGCGACGATCGGGCGACGCCGCTAGACTCGCGGCGCCGCCAATCGGGAATTGAACCATGCGCCTTTCCGCCATCGCGCTTTCGCTGCTCGCCGCCGCCTGTGCAAGAGAGATCGCGCCGGAGGCGGCGAACCCTGAAGCGGCGGGCGAGCCGGCGATTGCGGCGCCGGAGACGGCGCCGGCGGCGCGCCCTTCGCTTGAGGCGATGTGGGTCGCCGAGGGTTTCAGCGCGCCCGAGGGCGTCGCGCTCAGCCCGGACGGCGCCTATTTCATATCGAATGTCGGCGGCGAGGAGACTGACGGCGACGGCTATATCTCCAAACTCGGCGCCGATGGAAAAATCATCACAGAGCGGTTCATCGACGGATTGGACGGACCGAAGGGAATGGCTGTCCATGACGGCTTCCTGTACGCGACCGACATCGAGGTCGTGCGCCTGTTCGACGCTGCAACGGGCGCCGCCGGCGCGATCGTCGTCATTCCCGAAGCGAAATTCCTGAACGACGCCACCGTCTGGAACGGCGAAGTCTATGTTTCCGATTCCGGAACGGCGCGAATCTGGCGCCTTTCGCCCGAAGGCCCGGTCGTGTGGCGCGAGGGCGGCGAGCTTTCCGGCGTCAACGGACTTCTCGGCGACGGCGACAGGATGCTCGTCAGCACAATGACGAGCGGCGGGCTTTTTGAAGCGCGCGCGGACGGCGGCTGGCGCGAAATCGCTGCGGGGATGGAAAACGCCGACGGCATCGGGATCGTCTCCGACGGCGCCGGCGGCGGGTTTCTCGTCTCGTCCTGGCCCGGAGAGATCCATCATGTCGCGCCGGACGGATCGACGGCGACGCTCATCGACACGAAGGAAGCGGGCGTCCTGCAGAACGATCTCACCATTTACGGCGATGTCGCCATCGTTCCGAACTGGAGACCTGGAACCGTGACGGCGTGGCGGATCGACGCGGCGGACTAGAGCCCGCGCGCGGCGATCTCGATGCGCGCCGCCGCGCCGTAGATGACCGAAGCCGGCGCAAGACCATCCGTAGGCGGAGTGACGGACGGGGCCGCCGCCGCCGCAATCCGCGCCTGTTCCAGAACGGCGGCGATCGCCTGATTTTCAGCAGCGCCGGCGCCCGTCATCGCCTCAAGATCGCCGATCGCGGTCGTGATGAAGCCGTAGGCGTCGTGGTACTCATGCAGATTGTCGATCTTGCCGTCCTTGACGGCGACCGAATATTCGTCGGCGGCGACCGTCAGGGTCCTGGCGACGGCGAGCAGCCTGTCTTTAACCGACGCGTCGGCCGCGGCGCCCGCCTTGATGATTTCACTGACAGCCTCGGCGTGGAGGGCGCTGATCGCGGCGGGCGGCTCGTTCGCCTCGCCCGCGCTGGCGAGGGCCTCGATCGCCGGCTCGAAATTCACGGCGCCGTAGGCCGCGAAGGCGGGCGCGAGAGTGGTCAGGATTTCCGCCTGCGGATGGCGCATATGCTGCGCGCCCATTTCGCGCTCGCCGGAATCGTAGAGTTCTTCGCCGGCGCGAAGATGGCCGCGCACGATCTGCAGCGCCGACAGGAACGCAGCCTTGTCATGGGCGACATCGACGAGCGCCGCGCCCTCGGATTCCCCGCCCGACGACAGGGGCGGCGCGCTCTCGCCCTCGGCCTCGCCGTGATGCGCCGCCGCCTCGCCGCCCGAAGCGCCGCCCTCGCCCTCGCCGCCTGCGCAGGCGGACAGCGCGAGCGCGCCGGTCAGCGCGATCGAGGAAAGGCCCGTCAGGAGTTTCAGGCGGCGCGCCATGCGTTGTTCCCTTTCAAAAGCGCGGGCATCATACAGGGCGGAGCCCCTGTCGCAATCGCGACTTAGTCGCACATCGGACCATGCTGTTTCAAATCGCCGACATCATCGACGCCCCCATGATCGACGCCGTGCGCGAGGCTGCAAGCGCCCCCGGTTTCTGGAGCGACGGCCGTGAAACCGCGCTCGGCCGCGCCAGGGCGGCGAAGACCAACCAACAGGCGCTCGCCGCCGGGCCCGCAAAGGGCGCGCTCGACACGCTCGCAGCCGCTATCCTTTCGAACGAAACGCTCAGGAGCGCGGCGCAGCCCGACCGGCTCGCGCGCATCATGCTCAACCGCTATGGCGAAGGGATGGAATACGGCTCGCATGTCGACGCCGCCTATGTCGACGGCGTCCGCACCGATCTTTCCTTCACGCTTTTTTTGTCGGGACCCGATGAGTATGACGGCGGAGACCTCGTCATCGACAGCGCCGGCGCGGAAGACCGCGTCAGGCTGCCCGCGGGGTCGCTTGTTCTTTATCCGTCGACGAGCCTGCACCGGGTTTCAAAGGTGACGCGCGGCGCGCGCATCGCCTGCGTCGGATGGATCAAGAGCCGGGTGCGCTCGCCGGATGAACGCGCGGTCCTTTTCGATCTTGACCGCATCGGCGCCGATCTCGCCGTCGCCCGCGCGCCGGGTGATATTCGCGACCGTCTCGCCAATGTCCGGAACAATCTTCTCCGCCGCTGGGGCGAATAGACGGGGCGCGCGGGCGCGTTCTCAACCGGCGTTCCGGCCGCCGCGGTATAGCCAGTCCGCCGGCCTTCCCATGCGGACGCAGGCTTGCGCTGCGGGCGCCGACGGCAAGGCCCAGCGGTCGGCGCGAACGCCCATTTCGCGGACGACGGCTTTCTCAAAACCGCCAAGCCCGAAGGAAGCGTCAAGGCCAAGCGCCGTGCGCGCGTCCGCCGGCGTGATTTCAACCGCCGCCCTGATCAGCATGCCCTGCGCCAGACGAAGCGCGCCCGGAAGCGCAGGCGCCCGCCGCATGATGTCGAGAAATTCAAAAATGACCGGCGAGCGCTGAAAGCGCGGCTTCATTGAGTCGTACAAGTCACGCCATTCCGTATCCGACTTCGGCGGCGATTCCACCCCATAGAGCCGCGCCGCCGCGCCGCCTTCGAGAAAATACCGTTCGCGGTCGGCGTCGCTGACCGGCGCGACATAGGTGCAATACGCTTCGAGGAAACCGAACGCCGCCGTCGCCTGAACCCAGCGCAGAAGGTCCGGATCGTTTGCGCGATACGCCTCGCCGTCCGGGGTCTCCCCTTCGATCCGGTCATGAAGGCGGCGCACGCGCGCAATCATCTTTTCCGCAACGCTGCGCGCGGCGTACACAGTGACCATCGCCGCGAGCCCCGTGCGGCGCAATCGGGCGACCGGGTCCGATCTGAAGGTCGTATGCTCCCATACCCCGCTTCTGACGCGCGGCTCGGCAAGCTCAAGGATGACCGCCGCGACGCCGCCGATGAAAAGCGCGACAGGGTTCTTGAAGACGCGCCAGGAAACGGAATCAGGGGAGACGAGCGCCGACTCGCCCGCCGGCGATGAAAAATCAATCGAGGGAACGCCCTCGCCGGCGAGAAACGCCAGCGCCGCCCGGTCGAGTCGCGAGCGCAGCGGCGCCGAAAGAACGCTTCTGACTTTGCGGATGCTCATCGCGGGACGCACTCAAGAGACATGATGCGCCATTCTGACGGTCAATGCAGCCGAATTGCGGCCTGAACCCGGAATATCGGGCCGTCGGCCGGCAGCCGTCCGGATTTTCGAACCAGCCGGAAAGAGCCTGCGCCGGTTCAGCCCGGACAGGCTTCGCCGCGTCGCGCAGAGCGCATGGCGAATGAGACGACGCCCTGCCCCTCCACCCGGACGGCGGATCTGAACTCTTTCTTCCCGACGCGCGAAAATGTCAGCCCGTCAAAATACGCTGTCGTTCCCTCAATCGCGACAAGTGGAAAATCGACCGTTTCATCCTTTTCCTCCCAGCCGGTGAGGTCGGGATTGAAGTGCTTGATTTTCAGGACAAGCGAGCCGTCGCTTTCAGCAATCTGGTAGAATTCATAAAACCTGAGGCCGCCGCCGGGCTTCATCTGGCGGAACATGCCCATGATCTGTCCCCCTGAAGCCGGGGCCATGATTTCCTCGGCGCAGGCGCCAAGCCCTTCGCCGATCCAGTGTCCGGTCAGGAACGCGACCTTGTCGATCGCCGCCGGCGGCGACGGCTGGCCGGCCAGCGTCCTCACCTCGAGTTCCGACGCGGCGGCGTCAGCCGCCGGCGCCAAAATCGGCAGGAGCAGCCACAAACTCCGGAATTTTCGCATGAACGCCCTCATTTGAAGTCAGATTGCAGCAGGTTCAGCCGGCGTCGTCCCCGCCCATCAAAGGCGGAACCGATCCCACTTCATTCGCGGGAGCCGCGCAAGCCCTTGCAAAATCAGGAAATCGGGGCACTGTGCCCGGCCTACGGTCGGGTCGGGGGAATTTCCGGCAATTTCCGGCGGCGTCGGACCCCGAGGGTCGGGGTGGAGCGGCGCCGTCTTGTTAACGAGCACATGGCGCCGCGAAGAGCGGGAGGGATTTGAATGACAGACAACACCAAGGGTCCGAAGATCGAAACGCGCCCGGCATTCGCCAGCGGCTGGATACGGCGAAAGTCGATCGAGCAGGTGCAAGCCGAATATGACCGCGGCGAGCTGAAAAAGACGCTCGGTCCCTGGAACCTCCTGTTCCTCGGCATCGGCTGCATCATCGGCGCCGGCATCTTCGTCAGGACCGGCAATGCGGCGGCGCTGCATGCAGGCCCCGCGGTCATGCTGTCCTTCCTCGTCGCCGGTCTCGTCTGCGCATTCGCGGGACTCTGCTACGCAGAACTCGCGTCGGTCCTGCCGGTCTCCGGCTCCGCCTACACCTATTCCTATGCGACGCTCGGCGAATTCGCCGCGTGGATGATGGGCGCCCTGCTCCTTCTCGAATACGGGCTCGCCGCCTCGGTCGTCGCCGTCGGATGGGGCGGGTATTTCGTCAGCCTTCTGCACGATTTCGGCATCATCATTCCGCCCGAATTCACCGGCCCGATCGGCCATACGGTTCAGTCCTTCGAAGGCGAGACCGTCAACACCATCCTCAACCTGCCCGCGCTGCTCGTCTGTCTCGCGATCATGAGCCTGCTGGTCGTCGGCGTTTCGGAATCGGCGACGGCGAACAACATCATCGTCGTCATCAAGGGATCGGTCATCGTCGCCTTCATCCTCATCGGCGGCTGGGTGATCATGCAGACGCCGGAAAAATTCCTGCCGAACTGGGACCCGTTCATTCCGGAGCCGACCGGCGAGCGCGGCGAATTCGGCATAGGCGGCGTCATGCGCGCGGCCTCCATCGTGTTCTTCGCCTATATCGGTTTCGAGGCCGTCTCGACGGCCGGTCAGGAAGCGAAGAATCCGAAACGGGACATGCCGTTCGGCATTATCGGCTCGCTGGTCGTCTGCACCATCCTGTACATCGGGACGGCGGCGGTCCTGACGCTTCTCGTCAACTACAAGGACCTCAACACGCCGGCGCCGGTCGCCGACGCCGTCAATGCGCTCCCGGCGAACTGGGCGTGGTTCAAGATGGCGATCAAGCTCGGCGCGATCGCCGGCCTCACCTCGGTCATTCTGGTGCTGATGTACGGCCAGACGCGCATTTTCTACACGATGGCGAAGGACGGGCTTCTCCCCGGCGTCTTCGGCCGCGTCCATGCGCGCTTCAAGACGCCCTGGATCAACACGATCCTTGTCGGGATCATCGTCGCCATCGCGGCGGGCGTCTTCGACATCAACACGCTTGGCGATCTCACGTCGGTCGGCACGCTTGCGGCGTTCGCGGTCGTCTGCCTGACCGTCATTTATCTTCGGAACTCGCGCCCGGATCTTGAGCGCGGCTTCAAGGTTCCGCTCTATCCGATCGTGCCGATCCTCGGCATTGGGTCGTGCCTTTATCTCATCACGACGGTCGAGATGCGCGTTCTGACGTTCTTCGCGTATTACATTGTCGCCGCGATCGTGATCTACTTCCTTTACGGCACGCACAATTCCGAAATCGGCAAGGCCGGCCGGAAGGCGAAGGCCTAAATCCTCTCGAAACGGCCGGCGGCGATCAGCACGATCGCCGCCCACGCCGCGCCGAAGCTCAATCCGCCGATAACATCGGTCGGATAGTGCACGCCGAGATAGACGCGGCTTGCGCCGATCAGCAGCGCGAGCGCAACAGCGACGAAAAAGATATAGTTCCTGACGACGCGCTCCCCCGTCTCGCGCGCAATGAACGCGGCGAGCGTCAGATAAACGGCGGCCGCGCTCGTCGAATGACCGCTTGGAAACGATTTGCTGGTCGCCTCGACAAGATGCGGAACAACGTCCGGACGGTCCCGTCCGAATATGTCTTTCAGAAGGTGCGACAGCAATGTCTGTCCGATGACGGCGGCGAGCAGAATCGCGATCATGCGCGCCTCGCGTCTCGCCGCGAAATAGCCGGCGAGAAGAATGGTCATCAGCGTCAGCAGCGGCGTTCCGCCGAGCGCGGTCACCTCCCGCGCGGCGGACGCCATCCAGTCAGGACCGACCGGCCTGGCGAGATCGCCGTTTGTGCGGAGCGCAACGAGCACGCTCTCGTCAAAGGCATGCGTCGAGCCCGTCGCAACGAGGCTCGCCGTCGCGGCGAATATGAAAAGCGCGCCGCCCGCCGCCGCCAGAAGGAACAGCGACCGCGGCGCCGTCATTCTTTCGGGGCGAGCCTTATTGTCCAACGATGAGCCTCATCAGCTGACCGCAAATCCACGCGCCGAACGTGCCGACGACATAGCCGAGCACCGCGAGCAGCACGCCGACCGGCGCAAGGCTCGGATGAAACGCCGCGGCGACGACCGGCGCAGATGCGGCGCCGCCGATATTCGCCTGGCTGCCGACCGCGAGGAAAAAGCTCGGCGCCCGGATCAGCTTTGCGACAAGGATCAACAGTCCCGCATGGATCGAGATCCACAGCGCGCCGATCAGGAAAAACGCCGGCGTCTCCGCGAGCGCGCGAATGTTCATGTTGAGACCGACCGTCGCCACAAGAACATACACGAAGACGGAGCCGACTTTCGTCGCCCCCGCGCCTTGCAGGCTTCTGACCCGTGTGAACGACAGAAACACGCCGACTGCGGTTGCGATCACCACGATCCAGAAGAAAGTCGAATGAACGCTGAACTGCGCCGCATCCGGAAATCTTTGCTTGAAAAACGGCGCAAGCAAGTCCGCGCCGAAATGGGAAAGACCCGTGACGCCGAATCCGACCGCGAGAATAAGGATCAGGTCCTTGAGCGTCGGGATGCGCGCGTGTTCAGCCTCATAGGATTCCGCCCGGCGTTTCACGTCTTCCACGGCGGACGCGTCGGCCTTGAGCCATTTGTCCACCTTGACGTTGTTGGCCGCCATCGCGAGCAGGATCGCCATCCAGACATTGGCGACGAGGACGTCGACCGCGACCCAGATGGAAAACGCGTTCGCCCCCGTGCCGAATATCTCGCGGATGGCGGTCTGGTTCGCCGCGCCGCCGATCCAGCTTCCGGCGAGCGTCGCCATGCCGCGCCAGACGGCGTCCGGACCTTCTGCGCCGAAAAGACCGGGCGCAATGAGACTGGCGGCGAGGATCGCGATCGGCCCGCCGACGACGACGCCGATCGTGCCGGTGAAAAACATGACAAGCGCTTTCGGCCCGAGCTTGAGCGTGGCCGGCAGGTCGGCGACCATCGTCAGGATCACAAGCGCCGCCGGCAGAAGGTACCGCGACGCGACGAAATAGAGATTCGATTCCTCAGGATTGACGACGCCGAACGATGTCAGCAGCGACGGGAGAAAATAACACAGCAGGAGCGGCGGAAATATCGAGTAGAACCGCTTGAAGAACGGCGACCCCGATTCCGATGTCCAGAACACGAGCCCCAGAATGGCCGCCAGCAGGCCGAAAACAACCGCGTCATTCGTGAGCAGCGCATGCTCCGCCATCGCATTCTCTCCCAATTGATTGTCGCTTAATCGTTTCTGTAGACGACGCCGTCTTTCATGACGAAACGGACGGTCTCAAGAACGGTCACATCGGAAAGCGGATCGCCGTCGACCGCGACGATGTCGGCGACGTATCCAGGCCTGATCTGACCGAGCGTCTTTTC